>JACQTT010000041.1 GCA_016210665.1 Chloroflexota bacterium
ATGTATAAGGAACCGGGCGATCAAGCACTAGAAGAGGGAATATGTTTCTAGCCAGAGTTTACGTTACCCTGAAGCAAACAGTGAACGATCCCCAGGGCGAAACAATTAGGAGTGGCCTGCACATTCTCGGCTTCTCCTCGGTAACCACCGTCAGGGCCGGCAAGTATATGGAGATACGTTTGGACGAAGGTGACAGAGCCGAGGCTCAGAAGAAGATAGAGCAGATGTGCCGTCAACTTCTGGCAAATCCCGTAATCGAAAGCTATCGCTTCGAAATCGAAGACGTTAGAGAGAGTTAGGCTTCAGCAGAAATCCTTTAGCCTAGCACGCCTTTCGTACTGGGTATCTCTCCGGTCATGGGTTGGTCAAGAGATATAGCTTCTCTCAAAGCCCTGGCCAGGGCCTTGAACAGCGCCTCCGCCTTGTGGTGATCGTTTGTGCCGTACATAACCTCGGCATGCAGGGTTATGCGGGCCTCCAGGGCAAAGGTCTCCAGAAAATGGCGAATCAGGTCTGGGGGTAACATCTCCAGGTCGCCGTTGGAGAGACCTGTATCTACCACAGCATAGCCTCGACCGCTCAGGTCCACCACCGCCAGAGCGAGGGCTTCATCCATTGGTACAACGAAATGTGCAATGCGGGTAATGCCCTTTCCATCTCCGAGGGCCTCATGCAACGCCCGTCCCAGGGCTATGGCCACGTCCTCCACAGTATGGTGCCAGCCCGTGGCCACATCGCCTTTGGCCGAAATCTCCAGGTCCAACAAGCCGTGGCGGGCCAGTTGGGCTAGAAGGTGATCGAGCATGCCGTTGCCCGTGTCTATCTTATACTGGCCGGTTCCATCCAGGGTCAGTTGGACAGAGACCTCGGTCTCCCCCGTCTTTCTGGCAAATGTAGCCTTTCTTGCTTGCATCACAATCATTCCTCTAAGAGCTGAGAAGACCTCATCGCGGATGTCTGCTCGCTTCAGTTTCCTGTGAGTCTGCCCTGGCTGTCGCGTCAGCTACGATGGGCTTGATCCCTTCGTTGGTTATCTCGTATGCCTGGTAACCGTCTGAGAAACCGCTGCCCCGCAGCTTATATACTCGAAAGAGGCGAATTACAGAATTCCAGGCTCTCTGCACCTCTAAGCTAAGAATTGCATCTGCTACGGCGAACTCTGGATTGCTAATATCTCCTGGAAGGCCATAATCGCCTACCAGGATTCCTGTGCATCCTGCCTCAACGAGTTGGGAGCGGAGCTCGTTAGCGAAGGTCCATAGCTCAGGCCTGCCGAGGGCTATGTCTGACACGGCCTTAAAGCTGTCAACGATCAAAAGCTCTGCCCTGTAGTCCTGGATGTGCTTGGTCATCTCAGACAACAGTGGGAGAAGATTTCCCTCCCGGATCTTCTTGCTAAAGTCCACGAAGAAGACGCCATTGTCCACCATTTCTTCGCTAAAGAAGGTCATATCTTTGTAGAAACCTAGCAGCCTGCCTTTCGGGTCCATCAGGGTAGAGAAGTAGAGACTTCTAACGCCTTTGCGGGCAGACAGGAAGAGAAGCTGTAGAGCCATGATGGTCTTTCCAACGCCAGGGCCACCGGCAAGAATTGCCAGGCTATGCTTTGGGAGTCCTCCTCCCATTATGGCATCGAACCGTGGAATACACAGGGAAACTCTGTCCATATCTGGTTCTCTCCGTTCTTTTTCTATTACCTACTCGCCGAAAAGGGCGTTATAATCAACCGCTCGTGGTGAGCGGGGTTGGGTCAAGTCTTATTTGCACTATCTTACGCAACTCAGTACTAGGCAATGCTTAAAGAATCTCCTCTAGCGCACGTACCAGAGCATCGGTCTGCTCTGGTTTTCCCGCCGTTATGCGCAAGAAATCCTTGAGGCGGGGATCGCTGAAGTTTCGGACAAATATGCCGCGACGAGCCAATCCTTCATTAACAGACCGAGCATTACCCTGAGGAAACTGACAGAGAAGGAAATTGCCTGCCGAGGGCCAAGGCACTACGGAGCCTATGTCCTTGAGGATCGAGAATAGTCTCTGCCTCTCCTTGACAATGAGCTGTACGTTTCGAAGAAGGAAGGGCACGTCCTCCAGAGAGGCAAGCAAGGCGGCCTCGGCGGCGACGTTGATGTTATAAGGAGGCTTTATATCAATGATGTGTTCTACCAGCTCTGGGCTCATAATGGCATAACCAACGCGCAGGCCAGCTAGACCTGCCCACTTGCTCAGGGTGCGCATGACGACCAGGTTGCTGTACTCCGGTACAAGATGAGCTACGGTGGCCCCTGAGAACTCGTAGTAGGTCTCATCCACAGCCACAACGATATCCGTTTCCAGAAGGGCCTTCACCTGGGCCTCGGTAGCCAGGTTCCCAGTAGGGTTGTTGGGGGAGGTAACAAAGACCACCTTGGTTTTGCTATCGGTGGCTTCCCTTACTGCCTCTACATCGATTTCAAAAAGTTCATCCCTGGGTACTGATACCACGTCTCCTCCGCAGACCCGGGCCGTAAAAGAGTACATGCCAAAGGTAGGAGTGGAGTCAAGGATCTTATCTCCTGGTTCGAGAAATAGGCGCAACAAGAAGTCTATTATTTCATCACTCCCACTGCCGACGATTATGTGCTCTGGGCCTATGCCAGTGTATTTGGCAAGGGCCTCCCTCATCTTGCGTTGGCGGGAGTCTGGGTATATGTGATAAGAGGTATTATTGGCCAGGGCGTCAAAAACTTTGGGAGAGCAGGTATAGGGATTTTCATTACCGTTCAGCCTTATTACCTTATCAAGGTCAATGCCGGCCTTCTTAGCCAAGACCTCTAGGGGGTCCAGAGCATCGTAGGTCTGGACTTTTACCAGATGAGGCCTTAATAGCCTCTTAAGGTCCACTCTTTTCATAACGTGCCACCTTTAGACGAATCCAGAAGCTGTGTCCTTATCTCTACGGCTTTAGCGTGGCCGGTAAAGCCCTCAGCCCTGCCCAATAGAGAGGCAGCCTTACTCAGCTCCCTGAAGGTCTCGGGGCCCAGGGCTACTAGAGCGGTGCGCTTCAAGAATGTATGCACTCCCATGGGAGAGGCAAACCTGGCTGTGCCACCTGTAGGCATTACATGACTAGGGCCGGCTACGTAGTCGCCCATGACCTCCGGAGAGAATTCCCCTATAAATACACCTCCAGCGTTTTTGACCTGGCTAAGATATCCCCAGGGTTCCTTGACCATAATACACAGGTGCTCAGGAGCAAAATAGTTAGCTAGCTCGATGGCTTCTTCCAGCGTGTCCACTATCAATATATGCCCCCGCTTCTCTATGCTGAAGCGAGCGATCTCTCCACGCTCCAGGGTTAGAAGCTGCTTCTCAACCTCTGTCTTAACCTCTTTGGCGAGCCTCTCCGAGGTAGTGATGATTATGGGCATAGCCATTATATCATGCTCCGCCTGAGCCAGAAGGTCCGCAGCGCAAAGAGAGGGGTAGGCGGTTTCATCGGCGATGACCAGGGTCTCGGTAGGGCCATAGATACCATCTACTCCCACGTTGCCAGCAAGGAGCTTCTTGGCCAGGGTGACGAAGATATTGCCGGGTCCGCAGACTATATCTACCTTGGGAACGGTCGCTGTGCCATAGGCCATGGCTGCAATAGCCTGGGCGCCTCCGATGCGAAAGACCCTGTCAACCCCTGCAATGTTGGCCGCCGCTAGGACAGCAGGATCAATGGCAACCCCGTTATGCGCCGGGGTTGCCAGAATCACCTCTCGCACCCCGGCTACTCTGGCCGGGATAGCGGTCATAAGAACCGAAGAGGGGTAGGCTGCCGTGCCACCGGGGATGTACAGACCAACTCGATGCATGGGTATGACTAGCTCTCCGTACCCCTTCTGAAAGCTCATCCACGTCCTCGGCAGGCTAGCCTCATGGAACTCTTTGATACGATACGAGGCCAACGTGAGGGCTTCTATCAAAGCCGGTGGCACCTTCTTAGTTGCTGCAGCTATCTCTTGTGGCGTTACCTCCAGAGCCTTGAGTTCAATGCCCTCCAGTTGACGAGTAAGCTCAAGAAGGGCGCTGTCTCCCTCTAGCCAAACCTTCTCCAAGATGCGGCCAACTACTTGGGCAGGTGTAAGGCTTTCACCAAAAACCTCCCTGATTTTGGCCTGGACCTGAGGGGGTGCATCCTCCATGTCGAGGCTAGAAGCTCGGGAGAGAATCTCCTTGGCTTTGGCATAACCTCTGACTATCTTCATGAAAGGTAGCCACCTGCAACTCTTACGAATTCTTGAATAGCTCTCCTTCGGAAAAGCTCTACCTTCTCAGCAGGGACACGTTCGTAAAGGCAAGCCAGTCCCTGGGAAACGGAATCCAGGAACTCCTCGGCCAGCCCTAGTGCCGTATCAGGGTCCTCAGGAAGGCTCCGACGGGCTAGAAATCGCAGGCGCTCCCAGGTAAAACCCCTATTCAACGCCTCTAGTAGCCACTCCCGCCATTGGGCTAAGCTCTCCCCAGAGATGAAGCCTAACTCCACCCCCTGGTCGGCGTTGGCAAGGAGAGGCCCAATCTCCTCTAACTCCCTCATGTTTTCCTTCGCCTGACGGTCAAGGTCAAGCTGGAGAGCTCGGTCCATCACTTTACCTGCGCCATGGTTATTAAACACATCGCTGTTTCCAAAGAAAGGGTGATACATATATACAATCCACGCCTGGTCGGCGATTAGATGCGAGATATAACCGGCCATGAATGCCTGAGTGGCCTGGGAAAGGCATGAGGCGTCAGCCAGGTGAGGATGAGAAAGAAAGAGACCCTTCACCCCCGCCGAGATTTCCTTTTCATCTAAGGGGGCAAAGTGATAATGCTCACGTTTCTGCCTGGTAATTATTCGGATATCCGGGGAGGTTGATCCCAGCAAGTAGCTCCCCATGTTCTTGTCAATAACGGGGTGTGACAACTGAGTTGCTGCCTGTCTAGCTATATCTATGTGAGCGCTATAGTTGGGCAAGGCTCTCCTTGTCTATGGCCTTCAACAATTTAGAGTAGCCCTTGCATTCATCGTGAAGCACATAGTTGGGTTGAAAGATTGTAATGTCCTTTGCACCGACCTCTCTAAGATGTGTCACGGCGTCCATCAGCAATTTCTTAGGCACTACGATAGTAGCAGCATACCAATCATCCATATCAGATGCATAGACCTTGGCTACTGTTGGCCCGCGTAGGCCAGCAACCTGACGGCGCGCCACGAGGTAAGCCGAGACCTCCTCGGCAGAGTTGCCCTGGATATTGGCGGTGAGGGTGTAGAAGTCCTGAGACCTCAGGTAGCCTTCGACTCGCTCCAGAAGAGACCTGGCCTCTTGAAGTTTGTCTTGTTCACGCGCCAGCATGGAAGGATTAGCGATGAGACACGCCTGTGAAGTGAGTATCGTCCCATCCTCCAGGGTTTTAAGACGGTTCTCTCTTAGGGTGGCGCCACTAGCGGAGATGTCGCCGATGATGTCGGCAAATCCCATCGCAGGGGCCGCTTCCAGGGTGCCGCTGGCCTGGACAAGGGTATAATAATTTACTCCCTTTTCAAGCAGGAAGTGCTGCACTTGTCGTGGGAATTTGGTTGCGACTCTTAGCTCTCTTCCCTGATCTCTAAATTCCACGGAGAGATCTGCCAGGTCTGCCATAGAAGTAACATCTACCCAGGTATCGGGAACCCCTATTACCAGGTCACACTCCCCAAAACCCAGGTCATCCATTACCAGCAACGTGTTTCCCTCTTCAAGCCGGCCTTCCAGGAAGCGGTCCAGCCCAACTACTCCCATGTCGGCACTCCCCTCATCCACCTTGGAGGTAATGTCAGCGGATCGCTGAAAGAGGACAGTCGCATAAGGAAGGGAGGGTATTGTCGCCGTATAACGCCGCAGGCTAATTCTCTGAACCGGCATGCCGCAGAGGCGCAGGAACTGCAGTGTCGGCTCATATAGCTCTCCGTCACTGGGAAGGGCTATACGTAACATCTTTTGCTCCTACTTCAGCGGCGTATTCATGGCTTTGTCCACGTGTGTTCACCACTATTACCTTATCCAAATGATTATGGGCGGCATAGGCCAAAGACTCCTCCAGGTTCCGGGAGGAGGTCTCCAGATGAACCACGGTTCCGCCATTCCTCAACTTTTGCGCCAGGCTAATCGCTGCCTTATAGGCGTTATAGTCTGCCGCCACCAGAAGAACCTGATGAATCTTCTGTTCAGAAAGAGGCGTTCTCTTCTCTTTGGATTCTACCACCTCCAGGACACGCTCCAGATGATAGGCAAATCCCAAGGCGGGAACGTCCTCAGTGCTGCCCAAGGCTTTTATGAGGCTATCATATCTACCACCGCCCCCCAAAGATGCCTGGCCATATGATTTGGGAGGAAGTATCTCAAAGACAAGGCCCGTATAGTAAGCTATGTCTCGCACAAGCCCAAAGTCAATGCTAAAGTCGGTATCTTTCAGAGAGTGGTGGGCCAATGCAGTCAGTATGTCTTCTAGCCCGTTAAAGCAAGCCTGATTAAGCTTATAATCTCTAGCCAAATCTTTGGCCATGGCTAGAGCGACATAGGGATCGCCCTCCACATTTGCTAACTGGCGAAGGAATCTGAGAGCCTTTTCCACCTGAGCAGGAGCATCCGAACCCTGGATCTTGTGCAGGAAACGGGATAGTATCTCATCAGGAGTGCGGCTTCCCAGAGGGGTTGCGACAACCTCCTTCAGCAGGCTCTGGACAATCTTTTGAGCTGACTCCTCTCCGATGCTGTAGAGAGGTTCTTCCGACCTCTCGTCTGTCTGATTACGGAAGAGGCCTAGCTCTTCACCTCTGCGGCGGACCTCCTTCTCTCCCCCAGGGCCGTTTTTCAGGCTGGAGACATTTCCGATTAGAAAGAGCTTTGCCCGTTTGGAGAGATTAAACTGGTCCAGCAACTCTTCTAGAATACCTATATGCCCCATTATTATTCGATGGTGGGAAAGACCAAAGGCAGAAAGGCCGTGGCAGGCGATAGACAATACTTCAACATCAGCCCAGGCTTCTGAAGCTCCAATGAGCTCCGCCCCGACCTGAGTAAATTGACGCTGTCCACCCTCCTCTACCGACTGAAAACGGAAAACTGGCCCGGCATACTGACGTCTTAGGGGCAAAGGTTCAGTGTCCTTCGCCTGTAGATATTGGCGTATGATTGATGAGGTGAATTCAGGCCTTAGGCTTACCCGATGTCCCCCTGGATTGGTAAAGGTGTAAAGCCGTGTTGCCAACTGTCCACCAGACTTACGCAAGAACAGATCTATGTGCTCCAGAAGAGGCGTATCCACTATACGGTAGCCATGCAGGCGTAAGAGTTTGTACAAGGTATCTTGGACAGCCTTCAAAGAGAGAATCTCTCTCTGATCCAAGTCTCGTGTGCCTGATAGTCTTCGGACTAAAGGTCTGTACACATCTGCCTCAATAAAAGAGTTGGCGCTATTTTACAATAACCAGATTATCCCTTCAACGGTGTGTGCGAGTTAAGTAGGGTCTATTCAAAGTCCGCTCGTCCTGAGCCCGTCGAAGGATGACGGACATGGGCTGCTGCTCTCCGCTTGTGGTTAGACAAGCCTGTCATAAGCTCCGATTTCATCGCGTCCCGACATGTCGGGACGCGATAGTCGGACTTGCCGAAGGGATCACCACAAGCGGCTTATTATGACGCCCTTTTTCGCAAGTAGGTACTAGCTCTTTGCCCAAGGTCACAAGTTAATAATTGCAGGAAAGACGGGGGCCCCGCAATCACGAGCGGCAGCGCGCCCCCGATGCTAGACCAGTAACCCCGGGACATTCCTAAATAGCGCATTCCCCTTCACCTCGCTCAAGGATATACATCCTGGTGGAATCCCAGTCTATGAAGTTCCATACATCTTTCGTGGGAGCTGGGACAATGGTGAAGTCAGTAAGAAGTTGGCGGAAGGCTTCAATACCCAACCGGTCTACGAAAGTCGAGAAGCGCTCCTGGGGAGACCATTGTTCTCGGCAAAAATCTAGCAGTCGTCTTATAGCCTGAGGCACCTTCCGGGCAGGGATCTTGACTATGGGCCGTGCCAGTTTTGTGCCTTGATCAGTCACCTCGCCACCGAGGAAGACCTGGTATGCCGGGTAGAGTCGTCCACCGCTATGCAAGGCGCAACCGCAAAGGCCAATGTCTGCAAGCTGGTGCTGTCCGCACGAATCGGGGCAGCCGCTGACTTTGATTCGTATGCTACCCACAACGTTGTCATCCTGGTAAGTCTCCAGCATTTGTGTCAGTTGGCGGGCCAGCCCCTTTGACGCCGTGATCCCAAGGCTGCATGCAGAGGTTCCAGGACATGATACGACATCGGCGATACCCAAGACTTTGATATTAGAAAGGCCGGAGTCGCGCAGTGCCTCGTACACGTTCAGCAGGACATTTTCGGACACCTCCCGCAGCACCAGGTCCTGCTGCTGAGACGTCCTAAGTATACCTTCGCCATAACGATCAGCCACGTCTGCCACAGTCTCCATCTGTGCAGAGGTAATGTCACCAAGCACCAGGGGTATGAAGACTGCCCAACGCCCTTCTTGCCTCTGTAGCACGGTGTTCGAGTAGCGCCACCGTTGATATTCGGGGTCAGGTAACGGCTGTCTATTTTGCCCGGGTTGCAAAGAAGGTAAGGCATAGGGAATATTATCCACGGCTAAGCGAGGGAATGCCTTTCCCTCAGCCCGAAGCTTCTCCCTTTCTTCTTTGACCAATCGGCGCATCTCCTCGACACCAAGTCTAAGAAGGACAAACTTGAGCCTTGCCTTCTGTTTGTTCTTCCTGTCTCCGAGTTGGTCGAATAAGCGTACCATTGCTTCACAAGTGGGTAGCAACTCCTCTTCGGGCACAAACCCATCCAGGGGCTGGGCCAAGCGAGGGAACACTCCGAGGCCGCCACCTATATAGACGCGAAAACCTTTGGCAGCCGTGCCGTTCTCCTTTCGCACCTCTGCCACGGCCCCGAAATCTTGAATGCGACTATAGGCACAGTCGGAAGAGCAGCCTGATACTGCCATCTTGAACTTTCTTGGAAGATGCGTCACCGCGTCGTTGCCCAAGTAGAAATTGTCCAGTGCCGCAGCATAGGGTGTCACATCGAAAGCCTCTTTGCCACATACTCCTGCCAGAGGGCAAGCGGCCACCGTCCGCACCGAGTTGCCGCCTGATTGGAGGGTGGTAAGGCCTACCGCAGCAAGCCTCCACAGTATCTCAGGAATCTTGTCCAGTTTGAGCCAATGAAGCTGCATGTTCTGGCGGGTGGTGACATGAGCAACTCCGTTGCCATAGTTTCGGGCGACATCGGCGAGGCAGCGAAGCTGCTCCCCAGTGAGGCTGCCGTAGGGGATGCGCACTCGGACCATGTACTCCTCTGGCTGGCGCTGGCCGTACGCCCCCAGGATGGTCCTGTTAGGCAGGAACTCGTCGTTAGTGATCTCACCTTGCCGTAGTCGAAGTAGCTGTCCTTCAAGATTGCGGATAGCCACGGTGGTGGAGCCTAAGTGTGCATTTTCCCCGTTGTTTTCAGAGCTCATCGTTTCTTCTCCTTATCTCTTCAAGCAAGATAAAAAACAACCGCCCCTTGATGCGATTCACGGGGCGGTTGCCTTGAGGATGGATACCTGTTTCCTGGTCGGCTATCACGGAGTAAAGAGACCGTTCTTCATTCGCCCGCCCCACTAATTAGGAAGGGCAACAGCGGGAGGACACTAGAGGCCGTGTTGCTAAGATGACATACTTCATAGCTGAACTCCAGTATTTATGGTGCTACCTTAGTCAGGATTATCATGCTTGTCAAGAGCAGTAACTAGGCATTACTCAGATGAGGCCCCTGGCAGCCTGCGCCCACGGCCCAGCAGTATCTATGGGTACTTCCTGCGGCGGAACAGGCTAAAGAACTGATCCTGATACTCGTCAAAGAGGTCCCAACGTTCCAACTCCCGCTTTACTGCCGAGGGATCCATGTTTCCGCGACGCGCCTCCTCAAGGAGAAGCTGGATGCGCTGACGTGCCTCCCTGGGCACTCCTCCTTCTGTCTCTAGAAGGCCAGAGGCATACAGCTCGGCTGCGTTAACCTCCACAGAGGATCTGGTCATATCGTAGATGAACTTTAGAAGGGAGACGTCCCATAGCTCATCGACACCTAGTATCACGGCCGCCAGCCTCTTGTTTTCGTTATCTAGCCTTTGGCCGATCTTCGCTGCCACTTCCCACGCCTCACCAGATACAAAAGAGGTTTCCATCGCCTCGTTTTTATAAGCGTAGAGCAGGCCAGGAGCATTGGGGCCATGCTCTTGCACCAGTTCCCCTAAATAGTTTCTGGCGTTATCGCCGAAACCCTCCAAGCGGGACAAATAATATGGTGTGACCACTCGGGGTTTCTCGGCCGAGACAGTACCCTCTCGGACCACCGACTCTTTGACCTCCCTCGCTACATCCAAGTCAAGATAGACAGGCTCGGTCACCAGATAATAACGGATGACGGTGGTGCCAAAGGTGGCCAACATCTGACGAGGAGGCCGGACCACCTGGGTATTATTCACGGCATAAGTGAAACGAGGATCTTGCTCAGCCATGGCAAATCATCAGAAACCCATTATATCATTATTATGGTAGAGCTACAGCGAGAGCATTTGCCACATTATAAAAAGAGGGGGCGGAGTTACCGCCCCCTCTCTACAAACCAAGGCTTTCTAATACGATCGTCTGGGTGTGCTATTCTGCCTAAAGCAATCGCTGCAATAAACAGGGCGACCGCTTCTTGGCTCAAACGGTACCAGGGCCTCTTTTCCGCACTCGGCGCACACGGCAGAAAACATCTGCCGGTCAGCCCGAGGGAATGATCCGCCGTTGCTTCGAGAGCCTCTTCGGCTCTGACGGCAACTGGGACACCGCTTGGGCTCGTTTGTGTAGCCCTTTGTCTGGAAGAACTCCTGCTCTCCGGCGGTGAAAGTAAATGTCTGCCCACACTCTGTACATGTGAGCAACTTATCCTGAATGGCCATCGGTGACCTCCTTTCCTCAAAAATGTGGCGGGGATCTAGCCACCGATGCCGTTACACGCTTCCGATAGGTCTTGGGCGGGGGACAGTCAAGGGAGGTGATCCGAACACCCGGTAAGATAGTATCATACCTTCATCTAAACTGCAATGCCTTGATTAGCGTCTGCTGTCGTAAATCAGCGTTACCTTCTCTTGGGGAGTCCATCCCGATTCAATCGGGATGGCAGGGGCACTGGGGGTGTCCCCCATGGAGCTTTCTTTACCCCCTTCCAGGAAAGGAAGGGGGATAAAGGGGGATGGTCTAAGGAGTTTTTCATCACCCTCCTAAAGTTGCCTCAAACTTTGACAGACATGTTATACTTTTCAGATATTAGAGGAGCAAAAGATGTGCCCAATGTCCTTGTCTTGAGTCCAAGTCAAAAGAGGAGAGAGCAGGTGGTTTCATTGCTTCAGGATGAGAAGCTTGTGGTGGCCCACCTGTCCGACGCCTCTGACCTGACAGCGTCTGGCAACGAGGATACTCATGACATTATGCTACTGGATGCGATTGCCGTGCCTGCCAAGCTAGTGCTTGAGGTGCTGAGCTGGTGCCGGGATGAAAAGCTCCCGGTCCTGGTTGTGTTGGATCAAAATGCCATGGGTACCTATGACGTTGCTCAGGGCGCCGACGACTTTGTTCTGGAGCCTCTACAGAGTAGGGAGTTGATTGCCCGGATTAACCAGCTTCTCTGGCGGCTCAAGGGCAAACAGGGCAAGGACATTTTGAGAGTGGGAGACCTGGCCATTGACCAGGAGCGGTACGAGGTCTCCGTGGCGGGAAGGTCCGTAGTGTTGACCTTTAAAGAGTACGAGCTGTTAAGCCTCCTGGCCTCCAGTCCTGGCCGCGTGTTTACCCGCGATATACTCCTGTCGAAAGTATGGGGATACGATTACTTTGGGGGAACACGGACCGTGGACGTGCACGTTCGGCGGCTACGCAGCAAGATCGAGGACGCTCGCCACACCTTTATTGAGACTATATGGAACGTAGGCTACCGTATGAAGGATCTAGAGGAGTAAGCTAGTACCCATAGAGGGACTACCATAATCCTGGGTTCCCGGCCATATATTCAGAGAGATCACTTTGGTACTAGACATCGACCTGTTGGCAAGGCCGCCATCGCTGGCTTCTTTGGTTTCGTAGATGTCTAGGTCTTTGTCATAACCCCTCGAGTGTTTCTCAATTTTTGTAACAGAAACTTAACACCTCTGAAAAACCGCTGTAACAACCCTCAAGCATCCTTGTGTGAAGTGGCATTATGCTGAAGGCTGTGGGGCTGTTTGTGCCAGCCTTTATAGCAGCAACTTAAGGGAGGATACATGCGTGTACTGTTGAAGCTGGCTACATTGTTCGTGATAGTAGTGGCGGCTCTGATGTGGAACACCGTCGTTCTTGCCGAAGGGCCGGACCCGAATGGCGCCGATACGTTTGCGGCAAACCCGAATGCCGGTCTTAATATGGCTTGGACACTGATAGCCGGGTTTTTGGTGTTCTTCATGCAGGCCGGTTTTGCTCTGCTCGGCGCTGGGCTGGTGCGGGCTAAGAACACGGTCAACTACTTGACCAAGTCCTTTCTGGACTTCTGTATGACAGGGCTCTCCTTCTGGGCCTTCGGTTACGCCTTTATGTTTGGCGGCTCCAAGTTGTTCTCTGGCCTGGATATAGGTAACGCCTTCATCGGGTTTTCTGGCTTCTTCCTAGCCTCTGACGCATACGATGTGAACACCGTCATGCTCTGGTTCTTCCAGATGGTCTTTGCCGCTACGGCAGCCACCATCGTAGCAGGCATGGTGGCTGAGCGGATGAAGATCACCGCCTACCTGGCCTACAGCTTTCTTATCGGCGCCATCATATATCCCATTTACGGGCATTGGGTTTGGGGCGGAGGCTGGTTGGGCACTCTGCCCTTTGGCTCCGGAGCAAGGGACTTTGCTGGATCAGGGGTCGTTCACACTATCGGCGGAACGGTTGGTCTAATGGGAGCCTGGCTCGTAGGCCCCCGCATCGGCAAGTTCAAACGGGATGGCACACCCAATCAGATCAAAGGCCATAACTTGGTTTATATCGTTAGCGGCACATTTATCCTCTTCTTCGGGTGGTTCGGGTTCAACCCGGGCAGCACCCTGGCAGCCACAGACCTGCGTATCTCAGTAATCGCGGTGAACACATTCCTGGCCGGGGCGACTGGTGCCGTAGTAGCCATCTACCTGAGTATGATGAGAACCGGCAAGGCAGACATCATCGCCGCGTGCAACGGCTCTTTAGCAGGCCTGGTAGCGATCACGGCCCCTTGTGCCTACGTCGCCCCCTGGGCGGCAGTAGTGATAGGGGCCATAGCACCACTGGTACAGCAGGCTGCGCAAGCCTTCGTGGAGCGCAGGCTGAAGATCGACGACGTCGTTGGTGCCTTTGGGGTTCATGCGGGCGCTGGCCTGTGGGGACTTCTGGCCATAGGCATCTTCGCGGACGGCACATATGGCGATGTTGCAGGCCTTATCAAAGGGGAGGGAGGTCAGATAGTTGCCCAGCTCATTAGCATGGTAACTGTCCTTGCCTGGGGACTTGGGACGGGCTTTATCCTGTTCGGTATACTCAAGAAGACCATGGGGCTGCGTGCACCTCGCGAGGAGGAGCTACATGGTCTGGACATCCCCGAGCATGGTATCGAAGCGTACCCCTTACCCGAGAAGGAGCCGGCGGGAGCCTAGGATAAGATGGGAGTGTTCAAGAATTAACAGTAATTTAACATTTGTGCAACATAGTTTTAACACCTTTATGGCAACATACGAAGCATCAAATGGTAGCGTAGCAAAAAGCTTAGTGAGAAGAGGTAATAAGTAGATATGGAAGCAGTAGGTGGGATGCTAGCCTTCGGAGGGCTCTTCGCTCTGTTCGTTGTTCTCCCCTCCAAGCTACGCAAGAAGTCCTAGACAAATATTACCAACCCAAGGAGGAACATCACCACCCCATCTTGCTACAAGATGGGGTGGTTTATTATTATATAAGCAGGGGAGTTTCTCTGACCATATCTGACCATATTAGTATAGAAGCGGGAGTGAAGTGTCATTAAAATGATGAATGAGCGCGATCAGAAGGCTATTGACTACGTCCTACATTTAGCCAAAGAGCAGGATGTCCGATTCATACGGCTCTGGTTTACAGACATCCTGGGCTATCTGAAAGGCATTGCTATCACCGTAGGCGAGCTGGAGGATGCCCTGATCCGAGGTGTGGGATTCGATGGCTCGTCTGTAGAGGGGTTTGCCCGTGTGGACGAGTCGGACATGGTGGCACTACCTGATGCAAGCACCTTTCGCATCCTACCCTGGAGGCCCAAGCAGAACGCTGTGGCACGGATGTTCTGCGATGTATCCAAGCCCGACGGGCGACCCTCTGAGGTAGATCCTAGGCACGTGCTCAAGAGGAACCTGGAGCTAGCAGCCAAGCTGGGCTACACCTACTACGTAGGCCCGGAGTTGGAGTTTTTCTACTTCAAGGACTCGGAATCCACCCAGTTCATCGACAATGGCGGCTATTTCGACCAGATCCCCATGGACCTGGCGACGGAGATGCGTAGAGAAACGGTGCTAACCCTGACAGAGATTGGCATACCAATCAAGTACTCCCTTCACGAAGGGGCACCTAGCCAATACGAGATTAACATGCAGTACACCGACGCCCTAAGCATGGGTGATAACGTCATGACGGCTAGGCTGGTTATCAAGGAGGTTGCCCTACGCCACGGCACGTACGCCTCATTCATGCCAAAGCCCGTTTACGGCATCAATGGCTCAGGGTTGCATGTCAACCTCTCCCTCTTCCAGGGAGGGCGCAACGCCTTCTACGATCCTCGCGACGCCATGAAGCTCTCTTCCATAGCCAAGAAGTTTCTTGCAGGTATCCTGAGATACGCCCCTGAAATCGCTATTGTGACCAATCAATGGGTGAACTCTTACAAGCGCCTGTTGCCGGGCTACGAGGCACCGGTGTACACCTCGTGGGCCCTTGTGAATCACTCGGACATGATCCGCATTCCCTCTTTCAAGACTGGACGAGAGGACTCGGTGCGACTGGAGTTCCGCGCCCCAGACCCGGCATGTAATCCCTACTTAGCCTTCGCAGTTATCCTGGCAGCGGGCTTGCAGGGCATTGAGGAGGAACTCCCTTTGCCAGCCCCAACAGATGAGAACGTCTTCAACATGAGTGAAGAAGAGCGACTGGCCAGGGGCATCAACACTCTGCCTGGGAGCCTCTGGGAGGCGATTTTACTTGCTGAGAAGAGTGACCTTTTGCGTAAGGCATTGGGAGACCAGGTCTTCTATAGCTTGCTTCAGAACAAGAAGATTGAGTGGGACAACTACCGCAGACACGTGACTGACTTTGAAATCAAGCGTTATCTTCCGGTCCTTTAGGTAGGTGGCTGGCCAACTCCATTAAAAGACCTGTATTAAGCCTTCCTGCTATACCTATATGAGATGGCGTTGGTAGGGGAGCAGTTTTAGCTGTCGGTGTGATATAATGCCAGGATATTCAAGAAGGCTAGGAGGCAACCCAAACATGGGGACGAGCGAGCAGAAAGGCCTCTACTCTCCCGAATTTGAGCACGATGCCTGTGGTGTGGGGATCGTTGCAGATATCCTTGGGCGCAAGTCCCACCAACTCATAGGGATGGGTCTAGATGTGCTGGATAACCTGGCTCACAGAGGCGCTTGTGGCGCTGACCCCAAGACAGGTGACGGAGCGGGAATCCTTCTACAGCTACCCCACGCCTTCTTCAACACCGAAGCTCCTAGCCTGGGCATATCCCTTCCAAGTGCGGGAGAGTATGGTGTAGGCATGGTCTTCTTGCCACAAGACCCGACGGATCGTGCTGTTTGCCAGAATATCATGGAAGACGCAGTGCTCGCCTATGGACAGACCCTATTGGGATGGAGAGACGTTCCTACCGACGATAGGGAAATAGGGGTCATTGCCCGGGAATCGCAGCCTATAATACGCCAGGTATTTGTGGGCCGAGGGCCCAAGACGCCAGACCATCCTGCCTTTGAGAGAAAACTTTACGTCATCAGGAAAATAGTAGAGAACACCGTCAGCAGGTCTGGCATTAAAGAGATTAACTCCTTTTACATTCCCAGCTTTTCATCCAATACCCTGGTGTACAAGGGCCTGCTCATGGGGACTCAGCTTAGGGGCTTCTACCTGGACCTTCATCATCCGGCCATGGAGTCTGCCGTCGCCATGGTCCACTCCCGCTTTAGCACGAACACCTTCGGGTCATGGAGGCTAGCTCATCCTTATCGGTTCATCCAACACAACGGCGAGATCAACACCCTCCGGGGCAATATCAACTATATGACGGCCCGCCAGGCTTTAATGGCCTCAGAGCATTTTGGAGATGACATCGCTAAACTCTTCCCCATCCTTACTCCTGGAGCCAGCGACACGGCAACCTTTGACAATGCCCTTGAGCTTTTGGCCATGGCTGGAAGGTCACTTCCTCATGCCATGGCTATGCTTATTCCCCCAGCGTGGGAACGCCAGGAGAACATATCCCCAGAAAGGCGCGCATTCTATGAATACCACTCATCTATAATGGAGCCATGGGACGGTCCTGCCCTTATAGCCTTTACCGACGGTAAAGTAGTTGGTGCCAACCTGGACCGCAACGGCCTACGCCCATTCCGCTACATGGTTACAAAAGACCATCTACTGGTCATGGCGTCAGAGGCGGGGGTTTTGAAAATACCCCCCGAAAGAGTGCTTTACAAGAGAAGACTTCAGCCTGGCCGTATGTTTCTTCTAGACCTAGAAAAGGGTCGTATCATTGACGACGAGAAGATCAAGGCTGAGTTGGCATCACGGCAGCCCTATGGTCAGTGGCTTAAGGAGAACCTAGTCAGGCTGCAGGATCTGCCAGAAGCCAAAAAGGTACATGCACCGGACTTCGACACCCTATTTGAGCGCCAGCAGGCTTTTGGCTATACCATGGAGGACCTGCAGATCGTAATGCAGCCCATCGCTCAGAACGGCGAGGAGCCTGTAGGCTCCATGGGCAACGATATCCCCCTGGCCGTTCTATCGGACAAGCCCCAGCTATTGTTCTCGTATTTCAAGCAGCTCTTTGCTCAGGTTACCAACCCGCCCCTGGACGCCATACGAGAGGAGTTGGTCACATCTCTTGAGATAACCCTCGGCGCTGAACAAAACCTGCTTGGTGAAAGCCCGATGCACTGCCATCAGTTGAAGCTGCCCTTTCCAGTCCTGACCAACGCTGAACTGGAGAAGGTTCGAGGGATTCAAAGGGGCAATCTTAAAGCCAAGACGCTTCCTGCGCTCTTTACTTTGGGAGATGGCTTGGACAGCCTTGAGCACGCGCTAGACGATCTGTGCAAAAGGGCGGCCGTGGCTATTGAAGAGGGGTACACTATTCTCATCATCTCGGACCGCGGCGTTGACGCCGAGCATGCGCCTATCCCAAGTCTTCTAGCAACCTCTGCTGTTCACCATTATTTAATCAGGGAAGGATTGCGCATGAAGGTAGGCCTGGTGGTGGAAAGTGGCGAACCTAGAGAAGTGCATCACTTTGCTCTGCTCATAGGCTATGGAGCGGGCGCGGTTAATCCCTACCTGGCATTCGAGGCTCTTGAGGATATGGCGAGGCGGGGGATACTGTCTGAGAACACGAACGCCGAGACCGTCCGCAAAAACTTTGTCAAGGCGGTGCATAAGGGACTTTTGAAGGTAGCCTCCAAGATGGGCATTTCCACCATGCAAAGCTACAGAGGTGCCCAAATCTTCGAAGCTGTGGGCTTAGACCAGGCGACAATAGACAAATACTTCACTTTGACGCCATCTCGTATAGGGGGAATAGGCATCAAAACTATAGAGGAGGAGGCGAGGCGGCGCCACTCACGAGCCTACGGGAATACTGAAAGGAATGGTCATAGGGATCTGGAAGCCGGTGGTCGTTACCAGTGGCGCCGAGGCGGTGAATACCACATGTGGAACCCCGACACCATAGCCAAGCTCCAGAACGCCGCCAGGACAGGTAGCTACCCGTCGTACAAGGAATATGCGAAGCTGGCCGACGAATATGAAACGCAGCTCTGCACCCTGCGAGGGCTTCTGGAGTTCAAGACGCTGGAGAAGCCATTGCCTCTGGATGAGGTGGAGCCTGCCAGCGAGATAGTGAAGCGTTTCGCCACCGGTGCCATATCTTTGGGTGCTATCAGTAGAGAGGCCCACGAGACTCTTGCTATCGCTACTAACCGTATGGGAGCCAGGAGCAACACCGGGGAGGGAGGGGAAGACTACAGGAGATTTACTCCTGACCCTAACGGAGACTCTCGTAGCAGTGCCGTCAAGCAGGTGGCCTCTGGCCGCTTTGGGGTCACCACCAACTATCTGGTCAACGCCAAGGATTTGCAGATAAAGATAGCTCAGGGCTCCAAACCTGGCGAAGGGGGACAGCTCCCTGGCTATAAAGTGGATGAGTACATTGGTTGGATACGCCATACCACGCCTGGAGTCGAGCTGATCTCTCCCCCGCCTCACCACGATATCTACTCCATAGAGGATATAGCACAGCTTATCCACGACCTGAAAAACGCAAACCCCAAGGCCAGGGTACACGTCAAGCTCGTGTCCGAGGTGGGTGTAGGCACTATTGCAGCCGGCGTCTCCAAGGCCCACGCCGACGTAGTGCTCATAAGTGGGGATAGCGGCGGCACCGGAGCCTCTCCCGAGGCGTCCATCAAGCATGCAGGCCTTCCATGGGAGCTAGGGCTGGCCGAAACGCAGCAGGTGCTGGTTCAGAACGACCTTCGTGGCCGCATAGTAGTTCAGACCGATGGGCAGCTTAAAACTGGCCGGGATGTGGCTATCGCCTGTCTCTTGGGGGCCGAAGAGTTCGGTTTCTCTACTGCGCCTCTTATCACCTTAGGATGTATCATGCTGCGCAAGTGTCATCTAAACGCCTGCTCTGTTGGTATAGCTACCCAGGACCCGGAGTTGCGCAAGCATTTTGCGGGTCAACCCGAGCAGGTGATCAACTACTTCTTCTTCGTGGCCGAGCATTTAAGGGAGATCATGGCGCAAATGGGATTCCATACCTTGAATGAGATGGTGGGTCGAGTGGACAGGCTGGACGGCCGAGAGGCCATAGCCCACTGGAAGACCATGGGCCTGGACCTTTCACATTTTCTGTACCGCCCTGAGGCGTCTGATAGGGTGGCGACCTACTGTTGCCAGCCTCAGGATCATGGCCTGGAGAAGGCCCTGGATCATGAGTTGATACGCCTGGCCCAGAAAGCCCTTAGTGGCGGTGGTCCCGAGTACCATTCTGTGCAAATACGTAATTCCAACAGGACAGTTGGGGGCATGCTCAGCGGCGAAGTAGCCAGGCGATATGGGGTGGATGGTCTTCCAGATAATACCATTCATTTCAAGTTTACTGGTTCCGCCGGCCAGAGCTTTGGCGCATGGCTGATGAAAGGGATAACGTTTGAACTGGAGGGAGATGCCAACGACTACATGGGCAAGGGGATGTGCGGAGGACACATGATGGTCTATCCTCCAAGAGAGGCTACTTTTGTCCCCGAGGAGAACATTATCACAGGCAACGTGGTCTTCTACGGAGCTACTGGCGGTACAGCCTTCGTACGAGGTATGGCTGGCGAAAGATTTGCCGTCCGTAATAGCGGTGCCCATGTGGTAGTAGAGGGTGTGGGGGACCACGGGTGTGAGTATATGACCGGAGGCCTTGTAGTAGTCTTGGGGCACACTGGCCGTAACTTCGCAACAGGAATGAGCGGTGGAATCGCCTACGTGCTGGACGAAGAGGGCGATTTCCCGATGCGAACCAATCTTGGAATGGTGGAGCTCTTCCCTGTTGTGGATGAGGCTGACAAGAAGGCTCTCTATCAGATGGTCAAATGGCATCACAAATACACGGGCAGCACCAAGGCACTAAAGCTCCTCGACAACTGGGAGCGTATGCTTCCTAAATTCATGAAGGTGTATCCTATAGCCTATCGCAAGGCTTTGGAAGCGAAGAATATACAACAGCCAAAGGAATTGGAGTTGGTGCTCAGTGGGTAAGACGCTGGGTTTCAGAGATCTGAGACGCCTGCCTCCGCCCAAAAAGCCTGTAGCTGAGCGGGTGAAGCATTGGCGCGAGATCTACGAAGAGTGGCCAGAACAGCATATCAAGGCCCAGGCTGGCCGCTGCATGGATTGTGCTGTCCCCTTCTGTCACAAGGGATGCCCTCTGGGTAACTTGATACCAGACTGGAACGACCTCGTTTACACGAACAGATGGAGAGAAGCCCTGGACAGGCTTCACGCCACCAACAACTTCCCCGAATTCACTGGCAGGATATGTCCCGCTCCTTGTGAGCCCTCGTGTGTTCTTAGCATAAACCAGGAACCGGTCACCATAGAATACATTGAAAAGGCCATCGCCGACCGGGGTTTCGCGGAAGGGTGGATCAAGCCTCAGCCTCCAGAGATACGTACGGGCAAGAGGGTTGCAGTGGTAGGCTCTGGGCCTGCCGGATTAGCGGCGGCCCAGCAGTTGAATCGAGCTGGACATACGATTACTGTCTTCGAGCGGGATAGTTACATCGGTGGTCTGCTTACCTTGGGCATTCCTGAATTTAAGCTGGAGAAAAGAATCGTTAAGAGGCGAATCGAGCTTATGGCCGCGGAGGGTGTGATATTTAGACCGGGCGTTAACGTAGGCAAGGACTTGTCTGCCGACGAGTTGCTTAGTAGCTTCGATGCCGTGTGCCTCGCTGGAGGCGCTACCCAGGCCAGGGATCTGCCAATACCAGGGCGGGATTTGAAGGGTGTTCACCCGGCCATGGAGTATCTGACCCAGCAAAATTTGGTAAACGCAGGCGAACACATACCGCCGGAAGAGCGCATTATTGCCGAGGGTAAGAGGGTAGTAATCCTGGGGGGTGGTGACACAGGAGCCGACTGCCTTGGGACAGCCCATCGCCAGGGGGCAGAGATGGTATATCAGCTTGAGTTACTGCCCGAACCCCCCACTGTGAGGCGGCCCAATAACCCCTGGCCTGAATGGTCCCTCATCCTGAGACTGTCGCCGGCTCACGAAGAGGGTGGCAGCCGTGATTACAACATTCAAACCAAGAGGTTCTCAGGCAGAAATGGGCATGTAGAGAAGCTCCATGGCACGCGTTTGGAGTGGGGCCATCCCGACGCTTCGGGTCGGCTGACGGCCAGGGAGATACCAGGTAGCGAATTCGAGATCGAAACGGAGCTGGTGTTATTAGCTCTGGGTTTCTTGCATCCAGAGCACTATTTACTTAAGGACTTAGGCGTGGAGTTGAACGCGCG
>JACQTT010000042.1 GCA_016210665.1 Chloroflexota bacterium
GTATACATCGGCTCGCACGCTTACAAATCAGACTCCCGTCCCTCAAGGGACGGGAGATTGTTCCAGCTACCTGGCTCCGTCACCGCTTTTGCATGTAAGAGGGTAGCGTGAGTAGGGGGTTGTGTCAATATGACCAGAAACGCCTGTAGCGCCATGGCTGCGGAGATTGCAGGGTCTATGGTGTACTACCGAACTTACACCTGTTACTGACCCGAGATGAGGGGTACCGCTCAGTTCAAGTTAGCTTAACTCGCCAATTACCTGTCTCTGACCCGTGGCTAGTGCCGAGTTCCATAAATCAGCGCACACAAAGCCTTCTCAAACCCCGCTCACCTGAGCGCGTCCAGGGATGAACCGCTCCCCGATTCATCGGGGAGCGGCAGGCTCACCACGAGCAGTTGATTATGATGCCTTTTTCATCAACTAGGCGCTTGTGCATATCTCGAAGCTCCGTCGCTCAAGGCATTTATGTTACCTTGAAAGTCGAGCCGGCCTCGGTCTTGGTGACCTCTATGCGAACGGGGAAGGCATCCTTCAGCTCTTCGATGTGGGTGATGACGAATATCTTTTCGAAATCCTTCTCGATGGACTTGATCGCCTCCAAGAGCCTCTCCCTGCCACTGCTATCCTGAGTCCCAAACCCTTCATCTATAAATAGGGTCGGCAGCGGAGCGCCGGCTCGTCTTGCCAGGAGCTTGGATAAGGCGATGCGCAGGGCGAAGTTGATGCGGAAGGACTCCCCTCCGCTGAAGGTCTCGTAGCTGCGTGTCCCCAGGTCGTCCGATATCCTGATCTCCAGGGTTTCGACCGAATCATTCTGGCTCCGCCCTGAGCCGGGGGCGCGGGTCTTCCGCTCCCGCTGGGTCTCCATCTTCAAGGCCATGCGGTTGTCCGTAAGGCGGGCCAACAGCTCGTTGGCCTCGTTTTCCAGCTGAGGGATGGCATTCTCGATTATGAGGGCCTGGATGCCGTTCTTACCAAAGGCCAGTGCCAGTTCATCGTAGATGCTTTTCTTGTCTTGATGCTTCTTAATATCCTGTCTTTTCCAATTTAGCTCTTCTTCTGACTGAGCACATTCCATTAGTTTTTGCTCCAGGGCACCCTGCTCTTTGATAGAGGAGTCCCTAATCTCCGAAGACTTCTTATACTTATCTTGAGCTTCCGATAGCTGTGCCCGCAGGCCAGGCAATTGTTTTAGCTCCTCCTCCAGAGTAGCCTGCCTCCCCATACTATCGTTAACCCTTTGCCGCCGATTCTCTAATTGCTCCTGGACCCATTTTATCTCTTGGAGCTGATTGGGTAGAGCCTGCTCAGCCTCTACGAGACGATGGTGCAATTCTGCGTAAGGCTCCAAAGCCTTGACCTGCTCTTGAAAGGTCTGATGTTTGCCAGGATCGTATCCCAGAATTAGTAACTCCTGCTCCACCTTCGCCAGCTGTTTCTGTTGCTCCTGTGCAAACTGGGCATTGTCAAGCCGAACCTGTAGCTCGTCAGCCTGCCGACGTAAAATCCCCAGCTCAGTCAGAGCTGCTTTAGCTTCTTCTAGGCCCCTCTCCAGAGCGATAATCCTAGTCTGCTCTTCAATGCGACGACGACGCAGTGCTAGCTCCTGCTGACGCGCCTGCTGGTCTAGCCGCCCATGTTCCTTCTCTATTTTCTTGATCTCAGCCTCGTTTTCCAGGTAGGCTCTCTTTGCCTCACGGCCCTGGGTTTCGTATTCGCCTCGCAGATGTTCCCTTCCTTCGGGTCCCAGGGGCTTCTTGCAAAGGGGACAAAGGGCCCCCTCCACTGAGAGCAGGTCAAACTTGGTGCGAAGCTCCTTCATCTCTTCATGAAGGTTGGCATTCACTCTTTTCAGACTCTCGACTTCCAGAGAGAGGGCATTAATCATCTCTCTTCCCTGGTTAAGATCCTTTTCGCCTTTTTCCACCTGGGATAGCTCTTCCCGCGCCTTGGCCAACTCTATAGAATTCATCTCGCGGCGACCGGCTATAGGCTCCAACTCTTTTTGCATACGAATCTGTATTTGTCGCACCTCCGCTCTAATCTGCTCCCTCTGGAGCTTTATCTCCGATTCCAGCCTTACCTTATTCTGAGTCAGAGAGGTAAACTTCACGGCTAGGGTATTCATCTTCTCCAGCATACCCTGCGCCTCTTTTTGTTCTCCCGCTCTTTTCCGGATCTCGCTTCCCCTTCGCATTATCGTCTCATATACGGCTACCTTGTCTTGGTAGCTCTTGAACTGTCCCTGATAATGAGCCGTCTCTTTCTGTAGCGATGCCAGAGTCTCCCTCAGCCCCTCCATCTCGCGCTCCTTGGCATTGAGATAATCCAAGGAGCGCCGAATGGCCTCCAGATTCAGCTTGTATCCTTCGACCTGGGGGTTGATCAGTTGTAGCTCCTCATTTACCTGGGTCAGTTGGGACTCATATTCTGGACGCTTCTCAATTTCTCTTTCCAACCTCTGGATTTCGGCCTGGATATTCTGCATTGCTCCCTTTAGGCCATTGCTTCTCTCCTTGGCCTTGGCCTCTAGCTGATCGTAGTAAGAGAGATCGAGGATCTTGCCGAGAACCTCCTTGCGCTCTGCGGGGCGGCTGGTAGTGAACAGGTCAGCCTTGCCTTGAAGGAGAAAGGCGCTGCTAACGAAGGTCTCGTAGTCCATATGCAGAAGGTTTCTTATTTTCCTCTCCGTCTCCTCCACCGAGTTGCCTGTAATGGGACGGAAAGTGCCGTTGGAGGTGACCTGTAGCTCCAGCACCGTCGCTCCTCCCCTTCCGTGGCGTGCCTTAGAGTGTCGGCGGCTCACACTGTATCGCTGATCCCTGGCCATAAACTCCAACTCCACCGCCATATCCATCTGGCCCTGGTAGATAAGCTCATCCTGAGTCTTGGCCCGGGCTTTGCCCCATAAGGCCCAGGTCATGGCATCCAGTAGGGCGGTCTTGCCATGGCCGTTGTCGCCGCAGAGGCAGGCGATGTGGATGCCCTCTAGTTCAAGGGAGGGCATCCTATCCTGGTAGCACATGAAGTTCTTGAGGGTCAGACGGAGAGGAATCACGATATGTTCTAGGCCGTAATCTAGCTCAGAAAATTCATTTTCTTATATATCTGCATAGTCGCTCTAACATCCTTCAGGCAGTATTCATAAATCTCCTGGTGCTTGCCTTGTAGGTAGTAGTCGTAAACCTTGCTTCCATCCAGTTCACCTTTAGGCGATTCGATCCTAAGGGCCTTACATAAATCATTTAGGCTAATATTGTCTCTGCTCCACAATGTCCATTCCTGCATGACATCGTATATCGGGTCATTCCGATACCGGGCGAAACTCAGCTCTCTGGATGGCTTTATTCCATAAACTATTGACCTCTGAATAATGAACTTGAAATCGAAATCGAAAATGTTAAAGCCTATGAAGAGATCCACATCATCGGCTATGCCCCAGAATCCTCTAAGCAATTCTGGCTCAGTCCCCGTAATAACCCCCTCTGATACGCCCTGGGGTCTTTCCTTTATATATCCAATGCAAAGGATTCTTCCTTGGTGACCTCGGAGGGCAGTTTTTCTATATTCTTCTTCTACTTTTGAGGGTCTCTCTTCATCTTCCCACTGCTTAATCCTTTCTGGCCTGGAGATGTTTCCAGGATGTTTAATCTCAGACTCTATCTCCTCCCGCAAAGTTTCACTCCCTGGTAGTGTCTCGATGTCCAGGTAAAGCTTTATCATAGAAATCTCTCCAAATAATTGCAGCATAATTCTATCCTGAATGCCTTCAGTGCCCCTGCCTTAAACCAAGCCCTATATTAACACTTATAAAGCAAGAGGAGCTCAGATGAGACCGTTTAGTAATGGGGGTCGCAAGGGGGCGAAGCCCTTTTGCTGGGGGCTCTGGGGGTATCCCCAGCTTTAGAAGTCCCTCAAGAGTGGGGGATTTAAGGGGTTGAAAAACGTTCTTTAAGAGTCGCCTCAGAGGAGCTTTCCAAGGCAAAGGAAAGTAGGTTAGTATGAAAAGATGTTTGAAATACTGACAGATAAGCTCAATGCCGTCTTCAAGCGTTTGGGCGATAAGGGACGGCTAACAGAAAAGGACGTGGATGAGGCTCTTCGAGAGGTGCGCCTCGCCCTTCTGGAGGCAGACGTCAATTTCCGGGTAGCCAGAGATTTCATTGATAAGGTGAGGGTACGTGCTCTGGAGAGTCAAGTTCTCCAGAGTCTCAGCCCAGGTCAGCAGGTAGTAAGGATAGTCCATGAAGAGCTGACCTCGATCTTAGGCGGGGCAAACAAAGGGTTATCTCATGGGTCCAAGCTCCCTTCTGTAGCCATGCTGGTCGGTCTTCAAGGTTCGGGTAAGACGACCACAGTCGCTAAGCTGGCAATGCATCTAAAGCAATCCGGCCAGCGCCCGGTTATGGTGGCCGCCGACATGCGTCGTCCTGCCGCCATAGAGCAGTTGGTAACCCTTGGTAAGCAGCTAGACATCCTGGTTTACCATGAAAATGTCTCCTCCACACCCACAAAAGTGGCCGCCAATGGAGTCAGACGAGCCCAAGAGCTGGATGCAGCCTGGGTGCTTCTGGATACAGGGGGCCGCCTGCACATAGACGGTGAACTTATGGCCGAGCTGCAGGAGATAAAGAACGCCGTCTCACCCACAGAGGTTCTTCTGGTAGTAGATTCCATGACGGGGCAGGACGCCGTAAGGGTAGCCCAGGGTTTTCATGAGACTGTCGGTCTTACAGGTATCATCTTGACCAAGGTTGACGGAGATGCCAGAGGCGGTGCCGCCCTTTCTATTACCGCTGTTACTGGTCTGCCTATCAAGTTCATGGGCACGGGAGAAAAGTCTAGCGCCCTGGAACCCTTCCACCCGGACCGTTTAGCCTCTCGAATCTTAGGCATGGGAGATGTTCTATCCCTAATAGAAAAGGCCCAGACAACCTTCGATCAGCAGCGTGCCCAAGAGATGGAACGCAAGATGCTTAAGGCTACCTTTAACCTGGAGGATTTCCTGGAGCAACTCCAGCAGATGAAGCGTATGGGGCCTGTAAGCCAACTCCTGGAGATGATACCAGGCTTCTCATCCCTAAAGGGGCGTCTGCCTATGGAGGAGTTGGATGAAGCTTACTTGAAGAAGGTGGAGGCTATCATTTTATCCATGACTTCTCAGGAGCGCCACAGGCCGGAGATCATCGATGGTTCTCGCCGGCGACGCATCTCCAGAGGGAGCGGAACCACACCTCAGGATGTGAATCAACTCCTAAACCAGTTCCGACAGGCGCAAAAGATGATGAAACAAGTGGCCCGAGGCAAACTGCCTAAGGGGTTCATTAAAACACTCCGGTAGCATTTTTTAACTAATCCCAAGTTGCCCTATCATCCTTCGGCAGACCCAAGACGTATCCTTTTTCCTGCCTTTACTCCTCTCTTTCCTATCTCTGTTACGGTCATGCCATAACCTTTTCCTTGAGAAGAGCCAGAGGTCGTGTTAGAATGTTTTGCCACTAGACTCTTACTGGAAGTGACTCTTTTGACCCGCGTAATTCTATGCCGCCATGGCGAGACCGACTGGCACGTAGCAAGGCGGTTATCCATACCAGAAGCAGCCCTTAACGAGCGGGGCAGGGTTCAAGCCCATGCTCTGGCTGAGCGTCTCAGAGAAGAAGGTGTCTCGGCCATCTACTCTAGCCCTCTGAAGCGGGCTCATGAGACCGCTGAGATAATGGCTAAAAATATGGGACTTATGCCTCAGGTGATCGAGGCGTTGAAAGACTGGGATTACGGCGTTTGGAAAGGGCTTCCAGACCAGGAGATGAAGGAAAAGGAACCCGAGTTGTTTCGCCTTTGGCATGAGAGCCCTAATCTTGTTAGCTTTTCCAAGGGTGAGGGTCTGGCAGATGTAAGAAGAAGATCTCTCGCTGCTATGGAGAAGATTCTTAATCTCAACCAAGGAAACACTGTAGCAATAGTAGCCCACGATTCCATCTGTCGGGTAATCATATGCTCCATACTTGGCCTCGACGACTCCCATCACTGGCTATTAAGCCAAGACATCGCCAGCGTAAGCATCTTCGTGCGAGAGGGATCCCGGGTTTTCGTCGAAGTCTTAAATGACACTTGTCATTTAAGGAATTCGAATGACTGATACCAAAATCAAGACTCAGGCTACTGTTGCTGAAGGGCGTATTACAGTCCAAGATGCCCTGATGTTTCTGGGTAGAGAGTACGGCCCCGCCCAGTGGAGGCCTCGCTACGACCCCATTGCGGAGCTAGTATATACCGTCCTGTCTCAGCATACATCCGATGTTAACTCTCAGAGGGCTTTTGGAAACCTTCTGGCCACCTTTGGGACCCTCGAAAAAGTGGGAGAGGCCCCGATAGAGGAGATCGAGGAAGCGGTTCGCATGGGTGGCTTGGCCAGGGTAAAAGCGCCCCGTATCAAAGAGATACTCCTTCTGATCCTGAAGGAAAGGGGCAGCCTGGATCTCTCCTTTCTCAAGGATATGCCTCTGGATGAGGCAAAGGCCTGGCTTAAAAGGTTGCCTGGCATCGGTCCCAAGTCCGCAGCAGTCATCCTGTGCTTCTCCCTGGGGATGCCCGCCATGCCTGTGGATACCCACATCTACAGAGTGGCTAAAAGGCTTGGGTTTATCGGTCCTAAGATATCGGCGGCGGAGGCTCATGACATTCTAGAAGCCATGGTACAACCAGAAGATGTATTTGCCTTTCATATATATCTGATTACCCATGGGCGCAGGGTTTGCAAGGCCATAAGGCCCCTCTGCCATAGGTGTGTGCTAGCCTGGGGATGCCCCTCGCGAGACCTATATATGAAGGCTCGTGCCCCCAGGGAAAAATGAGGCAGAGCTACAAAGGTCCCTAAAGCTGTTCGGAAATGAGTTTCGTAGCCCAACCCGAAGGGTAGGGCATAGATACCGATGACCCTTCAGCCCTTCGGCTTAGCTCAGGACAGGCAGACTCAGTCCCGACTTATGGTATTAGACGAAATAACTTGACATCCTTCGACAGGCTCGGGATGAGCGGTTCAAACAACCTGTACCCGCTCATGGTGAGCTTGTCGAACCATGAGGATAAGTACGAACTTGTGAACTTATTTACTTGACGACCATTAGTCGGGGGTCGCTAAGGGATTTTCCGAACTATTTCTAGTATTATTGGTTCAGGAGGGCTGAAATGAAGGCAGCGATCATCAATGTTACGGGATACGCGGGGGTAGAGCTGGCCCGAATACTCCATAGGCATCCCAGCGTAAACCTCACGTGCGTTACCGGCCGCAGCGCCGCGGGGCAGAGGCTGGGGGACTTCTTCCCCCACCTGTCAGACATAGACCTTACCATTGAGGCTGACCTGAATGGGAGCGTGGACCTGGTCTTCTCTGCTCTTCCCCACAAGGCCAGCGCGGAGGCCTGTGCTCCCCTTCTTAAACAGGGGATAAGGGTGGTTGACATAAGCGCCGACTTCCGTATCAACAGCGCCGCAGAGTACGAGGCGTGGTACGGCGTCACCCACCCGTGCCCGGAGTATCTGGAAGAGGCGGTTTACGGCCTCACAGAGCTCACCCGTTCTCAGGTGCGGTCCGCCTCCCTGGTGGCCAATCCAGGGTGCTACCCCACCGGCGCAATCCTGGCCCTGGCCCCCGCAGTTAAATACGGCATCATCGAGCCCGACATCATCGTGGATAGCAAGTCGGGGGTGTCGGGGGCGGGAAGGGGACTCAGCCTCCTTACCCACTTCTCCGAGGTCAACGAGAGCGTCCAGGCATACTCCGTGGACGGTCATCGCCATCTCCCTGAGATAACCCAGGAGCTAGGGAAACTGAGCAAGGGCTTTGAGCCTTCGATAACTTTTCTGCCCCACCTGATACCTATGACTCGTGGAATCCTCAGCTCCTGCTACGCTTCGATAAAAGCGGGGGCTATACCTCTGAACGACAAAGGGAAGAAGGAGCTGACGGACCTCTACCGGGAGTTCTATAAGGGCGAGACCTTTGTCAAGGTGGTCAGCGTTCCACCCATGACCAAGCACACTCTGGGCAACAACGATTGCATAGTGTTCCCAACCCTGGACGTGAGGACGGGTAGGCTGATGGCTATAAGCTGCCTGGATAACCTGGTGAAGGGCGCGGCCGGGCAGGCTATTCAGAACATGAATGTCATGTTCGGCCTGCCGGAGGACGAGGGGCTTACGCAACTGGCGCTCTATCCTTAGATTCCGCTATACTGAGGGGCAAGCGTGCCCCTATCGTCTAGTGGACCAGGACGCCAGCCTTTCAAGCTGGAAACGCGGATTCGAATTCCGTTGGGGGCACCATAACTGTATTGAGCCTCCCAAATTAGGTAGATTTATAGAATGTCTTGGGACGAGGGACGGCGGAGCAGTGGATCAAGGAGGCCAAGTACGCGTTGAACTGGACCCGGCTCTCCTGTCACCGCTTCGTGGCCAATCAGGTGCGGCTGCGGCTGTTCATCCTGGCCTACAACCTGGGGAACTTGCTGAGGCGGCTTGCATTGCCCAAGGGCCTCCAGGGCGTGTAGTGGTTTTGAATGACGATGAGTCGTGCTGGCACAAGCTGGGGAAGGACGAAACCGCACCTGAGGACCGGGAAGAAGATACTTGACGGGCTTCCAGGGGCTGGAGTAATCTCCTCTCGTCCCATCGGGCTAGATCCGGATCGGTTGAAATGGAAAATCCCGCCTATATGCTGTCAGTAGTCATACCAGCTTACAACGAAGCACTAGTGTTGCCTCGTTGCCTCCGGTCTCTCCGTGACCAGGACTACCAAGGAGAGTACGAAGTAATCGTTGTGGACAACGGTTCGACGGATGGCACTGGGGAGGTGGCTCGCAGGTTTGGGGCCATCGTTGTGCACTGTCGCCAGAAGGGCGTGGCCTACGCTCGCGAGGTGGGACTTCAATCAGCCAAAGGCGAAATCTTGGTCCAATGCGATGCGGATAACGTAATGCCTCCCAACTGGCTGTCAAAGATCGCCAGCCATTTTGAAACGCACCCTGAAGACGCCGGCCTATCTGGGGATGCGCATTACCAAGATGAACCTCTCTGGCATAGACCATTCTCCCTAATCAACCGATGGCTCAACCAGATAAGCCATCGGTGGCTAAGATGCCCCATGTCCATCCTTGCTGCCAACTTCGCTGCTAGACGCGAGGCCCTTATAGCTGCGGGCGGGTACAATCTGAATCTTCCCCAGTGTGGCGATGAGCTTGACCTGCTGCTGCGCCTGAAAGGAATAGGCAGCGTAACGTATGACCCGCACCTGATCATGGAAACATCGTCCCGCCGATTCCGCGGTCGTTTCTGGCAGTTCTTATTATCAGACGTACTGTATAGCACCGCCGTGGGTCTGCTCCTCCAGCGCATCACCAGAAGGCCCATCAGGATATCCCGCAAAAATGTGCGCGAGGAGGCTTTTGCCAGGAGACCCAGACCCTGGGCTTGGAGACCACGTGTAGCAATATCTGCGGTGGTAATCTTGATGGTGATCTCAGGCACTCTGGTATACGGGTTTTTTGTACCCACCTCCGAGGCATTCGGCAAGGTTTACTATGCAAGTAAGATCCATGAGAAGGTGGTGGCCCTGACTTTTGACGATGGCCCTAACGAGCCTTACACGTCTCAAATCCTGGACATACTTCACCAATATGATGTCAAGGCGACCTTCTTCGTGGTTGGCAGGAACGTGGAGTACTATCCGGAGACGACCAGACGCATCATTGCAGAAGGCCATGTAGTGGGAAATCACTCCTGGAATCACAGCGCCGTGCAACCTATAGTGGACCGCCGCGACCTGGACCTGGCGCGGTCTCAAAGGGCTATCAAACAGGTGGCCGGTGTAGAGCCACACCTGTTCCGCCCGCCCTTTGGTCGCAAGACCCCTTGGGAGATGAAGCAACTGCGGAAACAAGACATGGTTGTGGTCACATGGAGCGTCTCTGCCAACGATCCCAGGCAACCGCCGCCATCCGTCATTGCCGGGCGTGTCGTCAAACGCACCAAATCCGGCGCAATCATACTCCTACACGACGGCAATGAGACTATTCATGGTGGCAACCGCACCAACACTGTCGCCGCCCTACCTCTGATAATCGAGATTCTGACCCGTGAAGGCTATACGTTCGTGACGGTGCCCGAACTGCTGAAAGTTGATCCCTACCTGCACTGAGGGGGTTTACGGCGTTGCCGAGCTTTGCCACACATTTTGCCAATAGCCTGAACCTGAGCCACCCGGCGTTCTTGCTATTGGTCTTTGCCATCAATGCGGTCGGAGAGGTCGGAGTGCCTTTCCCGCTAGTAATGCAGGGGCTTTTGGTGTTTGCTGGTTATCAGATGACCCAGGGAGACTCGCTTTCCGTTGTGCCATTGCTCTGCGTTGCATTCTTGGGAAGCGTTAGCGGGTCCAATGCCATTTACTGGGCATCTCGCTTTGCAGGAGGCAGGCTATTCATGAGTCCCAGATTCAGGGGCATATTCAAGCACCGCTGGCTGCTACGGGCCCAAGGGATCGCGGAGAAGCAACGTCCCTTAGCAATCGCTACGGGCCGGCTGCTTCCTGGCATGCTTATACCAGTCTCCATAGCAGCTGGAGTGCTGAAAGTGCCCTGGTCGCGCTTCACCGTAGGGGTAGCACTTTCGGAGATCATATGGGTAGTGCCCCTGGTAGTCATAGGAGTTGTAGCAGGACATACCGCTCGCGGCCTTGATTGGACGACAAATACCTATCCCAAAGCCATAACTCTGATAGTTGTGGCTATTGGTCTGTACTTTGTTGCTAGGCTCCTGTGGAGCCGGCTACGCACGCACTTTTCCTCGCTGAGGAACATCCTTTGAGAAGCCAGAACCGAATTCACATAAAGTGAAGATTCCAGACGTGGCAAAGGAATTCGGTGTGTTATATACTAATATCTACGATATGGTATCAGAGTTAGGGGTTTCCTTCTAAAATACTGGACTAGACAAGATAATTACCTGATTACTAAAAGACTAGGTTGGCGAAGCTTACTTTTGTGAAGCACAC
>JACQTT010000044.1 GCA_016210665.1 Chloroflexota bacterium
ATGGAACAAAGTGCTGTCCAACCAGTCTTTATGCATTATACAGCCTTGCACAAAAAGTACGGATGTCATTCCTACGAAAATGGGTGCTCCGGAAGGTCTCTTTTGTCATTGCGAGGAGGCGGTAGCCGACGAAGTCCCGATGAAATCGGGAGAGGAGAGTTGCACACCTGCCCCCAGATTGCCACGCCCCGATTGCATCGGGGCTCGCAATGACAATCTGGGACGGCCATTTTCATCTTTCCCGGTGCTGGAGGCCAGCATGATAGATTCTTCGCCCCACATGGCTGAAAAGTAGATGGATTTCACCATAATGCCATATCCCTTGGCCTGTATTGCAGCGCCTTCGCCACATGCATCGAGGCAATCATCTCGGCGCTGGCCAGATCAGCCTGGAGCCATTCTCAAGAGGGGACACGCTCCAGCGGCATGTTCTCGATGCTAATGTTGAGGAGGGATTCAAGTCCTAGCCGCTCCGTAGCATCCAGGATCTCAATGCCCACGATGTGCCCATCCTTGTCAAGATCGATCGTAACCCCTTCCTCTACATCCACATTGTCTGCTGGCTTCACATCCCGCAGGCGGATGTAGAGGGCATCCACCTCCTTATCGTACTCAATTCTCATGGAATCCCCCCTCGAACTTTCGCCGTGGCGTGACCGTGATAACAAGAAATCTCGTCTCCTCTTCCTTGTAGGTCACCCGAAGATAGCGCCGACCAATCTTCTTATAGGCATTATAGCGTCCCTTTGCTGTGGGAACAACACGCTCGGGACCCTCTAGGACTTTATGAATGCTCTCCCGAGTAATACCATACAATCGCATGCGGTGTCTGGCGTGACGGCTGCAATGGAGCGACTTCACCCTTACCCCATACCCATCGGCCTGTACTGAAGCGCTTCCGCCAGGTGACCAGCGCGCTAGAACACTGGCTCACGCTCCAGGTCACTATAAGGATAATAGCCCTTCTCTTTGAGCCGATCTAACACCACTTGTGGCCCATTCTCCATTGCATATTCCATCTCGGTTCTGAAAACCTCGATAACCAAGAGCAGACCGTGTTTACTGCCGCCAATCATAAACTCTACGCCTTGCTTTTTATATTCATCGAGAATTAGACAGTAGGTTGGTTTACCTTCATCGGCTGGCACCTCAACCGTCTCCAGAGGATTAAATAGTGCCTCAAAAGAATGGCGCCCCACTTTGGTGAAGATGCCACGTATGTGAAGCTCAATTTGCTTGAATGCGGCTCGATGGGTCTCATCGCCAACTTTATATCTTGTAAAAGCTACTAATTCATAAGTGCCGATTCTTGATAACTGGGGCCCTGAACCATCTGGCTCAATCAGCTCCATCGTTGCAAAACCAGTGCCATCGCAAGCATTGGGAAAGTAATACATGGCGACTGGCCCGCCCACTTGAAAGTCAATAATCGCATGCATTACCAAGCCATGCATTTTGCCAAGAACTCTTTCGAGACCTTGCTTCTTCAAGTCGTAGTGTTGGCTATACTGGTCATCGGTGAACTGAGGCCATGTCTTTTTCTTGCCAAAGAGCTTTTTGAATGGATCAAACATAGATAGCAACCCCTCTTTCTTGGCAGGGTGCTTGTATTACCAGTGACCCCCCCTCATGCTGACCAGAAACAATCCATCCTTTCAATCATCTTGATCACATTCTGTATTTTCATAGTACTGATACTCACACCATACCCCGTGGCCTGTACTGAAGTGCCTCCGCCAGGTGGGCGATGCCGATCGTGTCTGTGTCCGCCAGGTCGGCAATGGTGCGAGAGAGCTTGAGTATGCGATGAAAGGCCCTGGCCGATAGGTTTAGCTGCTTCATTGCCGCCTGAAGCAGGCTCTTGGCAGAATCATCTACATGGCAGAAGTTCCAGACCTCTACAGGTCCCATGTCTGCATTACAGGTCAGAGGAGTGCCCTCGAAGCGGCGCAGTTGAATGGCTCGCGCTTTGTCCACTCGCCCACGAACCTGCTCAGACCCCTCTCCCCGGGAATCCTCTACCAGCTTCTCATACTCGACTCTGGGCACTTCCACGAACATATCAATCCGATCTAGCAGAGGCCCGCTTATGCGTTTCTTATAGCGAGCTACCTGGCTGGGAGAGCAGGTGCACTCTTTGTGGGGGTCCCCATAGAAACCGCAGGGGCAGGGATTCATTGCAGAAACCAGCATGAAATTGGCAGGAAAGGTGATAGAACCCTGGGCTCGACTTATGGTAACTACCCTGCTCTCCAGGGGTTGACGTAAAACCTCAAGGACGTTGTGGCCAAACTCCGGCAGCTCATCCAGAAAGAGCACCCCGCGGTGGCTGAGGGTTATCTCTCCGGGATGAGGCCATCGCCCTCCCCCCACAAGGCCGGCGTGGGATATGGTGTAGTGGGGCGAACGGAAGGGTCTTTGGGTAATCAGTGGAACGTCCGAAGGCAGGAGCCCTGCCACGCTGTATATCTTGGTTACCTCCAGGGACTCCTGGGACGTCATAGGAGACAGTATGGTGGGGAGGGAGCGAGCTAGAAGCGTCTTGCCGCTACCTGGAGGGCCTGAGAACAGAAGGTTGTGTCCGCCAGAAGCGCCTATCTCTAACGCTCGCTTGGCATGCTCCTGGCCTTTGATATGAGCCAGGTCGAGACCTGTGCCCGACTCACCAGTGGGTAATGAAGCGGCCTTATTTTGAATGAACACTGGAGTAATCTCTACCTCGCCCCTCAAGTGGCGGGCCAGCCCACTAAGGCTTTCCACCGGTAGAATCTCTATCCCTTCCACCAGCGCGGCTTCGTTAGCGTCGGCCGCTGGAACAAAGGCCGTAGTAAATCCTGCCTTATTAGCCTCGGCTACCATGGGTAGGATTCCGCTGGTATGTCTTACGCCTCCATCCAGCGATAGCTCTCCCAGGAAGAGGCATTTAGAGGTATCTGAGACGATCTGGCCAGAGCTTAGGAGTATCCCCACGGCTATGGGCAGGTCATAGGCAGGCCCGGCCTTTTTCAGATCGGCCGGTGCCAGGTTGACGGTTATTCGCCGCATGGGGAATTCACAGCCGGAGTTGCGGATAGCAGCCCTTACTCGTTCTCGAGCCTCCTGGACAGCCGTGTCGGGCAATCCAACTATATTAAACGCAGGGAGACCGGGAGATATGTCCACCTCTACCTCTACAATATAGCCGTCCAGACCAACGATGGCGCAGGTAAGAGCTTTTGCCAGCATATGAGCCTCCTTCGCTTAGAGCGTCTAGGACCTATTCCAAAATCCTTCACCCCCTGTGTTCCCCTCTCCCTACTAAGGGAGAGGGGGATGAAAATAAATCTGGGGGATATCCCCAGACCCCCACCACAGGGGCTACGCCCCTGTGGACTCCTTTTTTTCAGCAGTCTGCCGAGTGCCGCCGGCCTCCGCGGTGTCCAGCAGCCCAGTCACAAACTCTCGCAGCCGGTAGGTCTGGCTTTTGCTGCCACCACGGGAGGCCTCGGAGGCCAGGATGTCCTGGCAGACCTGCTTGAACATCCCATCGCCTGGGGCGACGGAGCCGTTCCGCACCTTTAGCGCCCTGGCGACCATGATGCAGCCCCTTACGG
>JACQTT010000045.1 GCA_016210665.1 Chloroflexota bacterium
AGAGTGCGGATGCACTTAGGTAAACCATCGGGTACCCCCATCTCATGGCTGCAAAGCAACGCTACGTCCCTCCAGCCCATCTGTCTAGCTGAGAGCGCAGGGAATTCAGCATTGAGATCCTGGGTAGTAGTAAAGAAGACTGCAGCTACATCTTCAGCATGAACATCATTGGCCTCGACAATACGATCCATGAGTTCCCGCGTAGCCGAAAGGATAGCCTCTTTAGTATTATCATCTGACGTTGTAGCTCCTCTAATTCCCCGAACGCGAGTCATCTCACCTCCTTGGACCAGGATGCCCGTCTCCTTTCAAATCGCGAAGGAACCCTTGGGCCATGTCCAACATCCCATCTGGGGGAGAAGTCTCAATGATATCAATAAGGGCACTGCCGACGACTGCTCCATCGGCGTAGGTGCTGATAATATCAATGTGCTCTCGCTTCGACACTCCAAACCCCACAGCTACGGGCAAGCCTGTGTGTCCTCGAACTCGCTGAATAAGCTGGGGAACTCCCAGGGCTAAATCCCTCCTGGCGCCGGTTACGCCGGTAAGACTGATACAGTATATGAATCCCCTTGCCCTTTGGCACGCCTGAGCAATACGTTCGTCGGTGCTGGTAGGCGCTAGCAGAGGTATGATGAAGATATTCCTTGCGTCGCAGGCCTTCCTGAGAGGAGCCGCCTCTTCGTGGGGAAGGTCTGCCACTATGAGGCCGTCCACCCCAGCACTGCTAGCAGCCTCGGCAAAGGGCTCAAGTCCGTACCTCAGGATAGGGTTGTAATAGCCCATCAAAACCAGCGGTGTATCCACACCCGCCTTCCTCAACTGATTTACCACCAGAAGACAAGTACCCAGAGTAACCCCCTGTTTAAGGGCATGGAAGCTAGCACGCTGGATGGTAGCTCCGTCCGCTAGAGGGTCGCTAAAGGGCACGCCCAACTCTATCACATCGGCGTCACCTTGTGCCAATCTTAACACCAAATCAATAGTAGTCTCCACACTGGGAAACCCCACCGTGACATAGGGGATCAGAGCGATCTCCCTGGCCTCTCTTAGTTTTCCAAAGGTTATGTCTATGCGGTTAGCCATTGGTTTCTTACGTCAACAGACTCAACGCTAGAAGATTTTGAGCACTATGTGCCGCGACGGATGGCCAGATGGAACGAGTCTTAAGGTAGAGCCATGCAAGCAAACATCCACTAACAAAAACCGGAACCAGGAGCCCTATTAGCATATGACCTAATGCAAATAACAGGGAGGTAATACCAATAGCTCCCAAGACTCCGACGCGAGGAACAAGTGAGGGCATGACAAACCCCCTGAAGAAGACCTCTTCGCTGAAAGGCCCAAAAAGCCCAAGGAAAAAGATGTTTAGCAACCTTACCCACCCTTCACCGATAGCCTGCCCGGATAATGCTTGGGGCAAAAGGCGATTCCAACCGCTCCAGTTTACGAAGAAAACATACAGGCTAGTGAAACCCAAACTACCCAAAAGCACCAACCAGGCAAGGGAGAAACTACCATGCCCATGTAAGGCCCGTAAGCCCAGGCTCTGCCAGCCTGAATGGTATCTATTTGTTCCAAATGCGAACGCAGCCAAGAGCATCGAGCCTTGCAAGAGGATGAGAGGTGTGGGTAGAAGGCTAGCCTCTGAAAGCAAAAAACGATATATCGCTACGACAAGCAGAGCAGCCGCTGCTACTAGCAGTAGCCCCCACAGGACATCCTTAACATTCCAGGGAACCCGCCATATCTCTCGATCCAACATAGTCAACTCGTGGCCCAAATTAATATTGCGATAACAATCACAAATGATAGCAAACTCGTTACCGCCTGGCAACGCAATCATGGAATGCCGTTTCTCTTGACATCGTTTCATAGGCTCTGATAATGTTTAGATTCGAGGCTTTTCCTTTATAGAGAGTATAGTATTGCTAATCTCCCTTACTTGCTCAGGAGGTCTTAGTCATTGTCTCACGTAACGGGCTTACGCTGTAGAGAATGCGGCCGGGAATATCCTATCGAGCCGCTGAACGTCTGTGACTTCTGCTTCGGGCCCCTGGAAGTGAGCTACGACTACGACGCCATTGCTCATGTCATCAGCCGAGAGAGCATCGCAAAGGGGCCTTTGACCATGTGGCGCTATGAGGACCTTCTGCCGGTTGATGGCGCCAATGCCGTGGACATAGCAACCGGCTTTACTCCTCTAATCAAGGCTAAGAACCTGGGCCGTGTCCTGGGGCTAGATAACCTGTATATCAAGAATGACAGTGTGAACCCTTCGTACTCTTTTAAGGATCGAGTTGTATCGGTTGCAGCTACCAAGGCCCTGGAGTTTGGATTTGATACCTTGGCATGTGCCTCCACCGGCAATCTGGCTGGGGCAGTAGCTGCTCACGGAGCCAAGGCAGGCATGAAGGTCTTCGTCTTTATTCCTGCTGATTTAGAAGAGGGCAAGATCATTGGCACCGCCATATACGGCGCCAAATTGGTCGCCGCTAAGGGAAGCTATGACGATGTAAACCGCCTCTGTAGTGAGTTAGCCGATACCTACCGCTGGGCCTTTGTCAACATCAATATGCGACCCTATTACTCCGAAGGGAGTAAGACCCTTGGCTACGAGGTAGCGGAGCAGTTAGGGTGGAGAGCACCCGACCACGCGATAGTGCCGGCAGCCTCAGGCTCACTCTTTACCAAGATATGGAAGGGCCTAAAGGAGCTATCAGATCTTGGACTTATCGGCCAGGCACATACAAAGATGCACCTGATTCAGGCCCAAGGATGTTCCCCCATAGTAGAGGCATACCGGCAAAACAGCTTGCACGTGCGCCCTATCAAGCCTAATACTATAGCCAAGTCTCTGGCCATAGGAAATCCCGCCGACGGATTCTACGCCCTGAAAACCCTTAAGGCTACCGGAGGCAGAGCCGAGGCTGTACCCGAGGAGGAGGTTATAGAGGGGATTAAGCTTTTGGCGGAAACCGAAGGCGTGTTCACAGAGGCAGCAGGTGGGGTGACAGTCGCCGGACTGAGACAGCTCGCTAACCTGGGCGTAATAGAAAAGAACGAAGTTACGGTAGCCTATATCACCGGCAACGGTCTCAAGACCCAAGAGATTGTAAGGCATGTTGCAAATCCGTTGATAATTGAGCCGAATATGGAGTCCTTTGAGGCAGCCTTTATGGCTGCTGGAGGGCCCCGTTCATAACAATGGCGATCCAAAGCTGCTTGAGAGGCAAGAGTCATGGCTAACAAGAAACGGATAAGATTCACCTTCCCTCAGCAACTCATCACAGAGCCAGTCATCTACGACCTTGGGCATAAGTTCAAAGTGGTGACCAACATTCGCCGGGCCGAGGTCAGAGAGGATATGGGCTGGGTAGTTCTGGAATTAGAAGGCACGGAAGAGGAGATTGAAAGAGGCCTCAAATGGGTAACTTCTATGGGGGTCAGAGTGGATCCAGTCAGTGCCGATGTCATCGAAGGCTAAAATCAGATTGTGCCCTGAGGCCCAATTGTTGGGAAAGCTAGGAGGTCCCCAGAAATGGGTAATGTATTAATCCGTATACCTACTCCCCTGCGGAGGCTAACCAATAGCCAAGATAAGGTAACTATAGAATGCTCTAATCTCATAGAATGCGTCAACGTCTTGGACACCCGATTCCCCGGCTTTAAGGAGCGCCTCTGCGATGAGACCGGCGAGCTAAGGCATTTCGTAAACATTTATCTGAACGGCGAGGATGTCCGGTTTCTTCAAGGCTTGGATACCGCAACCAAGGCCGGCGACGAGGTCAGCATCGTACCTGCCGTGGCCGGAGGGTAGTCTAGTTTAGCTAACTCGTAGTGAGGGTTTAGAGAATCGCTCTTCGACTGCCCCTGAAGACGGCTGTATCCCTGCCCACGCCTTCAGGCGTATGGTCCAAAGGCAGACGAACCGTTTATGGTGGTCTTGCAGGCCGTGGCCGCCCCTGAGCCTCAAGCCACTTCTCCTTCTGAATGATCCTCACTGTTTCATCTGGCGGAATGAATCGCTTGTGAAACCTTTGGCGATACTCTTCAAATGCGCCACAGAAAATGGCTTCTCGCATCTCTTCCATCAGGCGGATAACGAATCTCAGGTTGTGGATGGTTGCTAAGCGATAGGCTAGAAGCTCTCTGGCCCTGAAGAGATGATGGAGATAGGCTGCCGAAAAGTGCTGGCACGTGAAACAGTCGCAACCCTCCTCTATAGGGCCTTCCTGTTCCCTGTAGGGAGCAGTATCTATGTTCAGGCGCCCAGTGTGCACGAATAGGGCGCTATTACGGGCAATGCGAGTGGGCAGAGCACAATCGAAGAGGTCTATACCCCTGGCGACACACTCCACCAGGTCCTCCGGTGATCCTACACCCATCAGGTAGCGAGGCTTGCCGTTAGGCAAAAGACCAGTAGTAAATTGGGCCATCCGGTACATCATCTCCTTCGGCTCTCCTACGCTAAGGCCGCCAATGGCATATCCCGGAAAGTCGAGGGATGTGAGGAATTCCGCTGACTCTGCACGCAGGTCCGCAAAGCTGCCACCCTGGATAATGCCGAAGAGGGCCTGTTTCTTGTTGGTATGGCGCTCCAGACAGCGAATGGCCCAGCGGTGAGTGATCTGCATAGACTCATCTAAATCTGCTTTGCCCCCTCCGTATGGGGGGCAGACATCCAGGGCCATGGCTATGTCAACGCCGAGGGACTCCTGGTAGTCTATCGCAGCCTCTGGCGTCAAGAGGTGAACAGAGCCATCTATGTGGGACTTGAAGGTAATCCCCTCCTCGCCGATTTGGCGTAGGTGCTCCAGGCTGTAGCCCTGGAATCCTCCGCTATCGGTAAGAATAGGCCCATCCCACGACATGAAGGAGTGAAGACCACCCTGGCGGCGGATGACTTCTATTCCTGGGCGCAGGTAGAGATGGTAGGTGTTAGCAAGGAGAATGGTCGCTCCCAGTCCCTTAAGATCGAAGGGATCGACAGCCTTGACCGAGCCCTGGGTAGCCACAGGCATAAAGGCAGGGGTGGGCACGTCGCCGTGGTGGGTTCGCAGAAGACCTGCCCTGGCCTCACCGTCAGTGGCTACGATATGGAGTATGTTGGGCATACACCATCCTTAGCAATCCGCTTGTTAGGCAATAGCTGATTAAAGAGTTAAAGCAGGAACTTAGGTAAGCTCTTTTTTCAGACATATCCCCTCTCTTGCAACATTGTAGCAGGTTGATGAAGCGATACAATCGTAGAGAAGTTTTTGACCTTTCGTTACCCAGTCTGGAGTTAATTGGTCAACCACGCAACTTCAATGTGTACCCCCTCGTAGTGTATAATAGTTCACTAAATCACAACTCCTCCCAAAGGCAGGGCTGCCAACTGTGGAATTCAAGCAGATGCTGCGCAATCTTGGCACGGAAGCCTTTTCTTGAATCGGGCACCCACCTAAATACGCCTCGGTGGAGAAGATAGCAGGGTTTGTCAGCCGCCTCTTCGTAAAAGCTGTGGAGGCTAGGTAAAAACAGGAGCACAGTCATGGACTATAAGGCGATCCGAAAGCCTGAGGCTCAGAAGATGAAGGTGATGCCCAACTTGGCTGACTACGAACAGGTAAGCAAGAATTTTCGATGGGAAGATATTCACAAGGAGTTGGACTGGCTGCCAGGGGGTTTCCTGAACAAGGCCCATGAGTGCATTGACCGCCATGCAAAGGGATCGCGAAGGGATAAACTGGCGCTGCTGTGGGAAGGCAAGAGTGGTGATAGGGAAACATACACCTTTGGCCAACTGAAGGACGAAACTAACAGATTCGCCAACGTCCTCAAAGGCATGGGCGTAGTGAAGGGAGACCGAGTCTTTTTCTTTATGGAGCGAGTGCCTGAGCTTTACATCGCCCTCTTCGGGGCTCTAAAAGTAGGCGCTATAGTGGGACCCCTCTTCTCCGCCTTCGGCCCTGACCCTGTGAGGGATCGCCTTCTGGATAGCGGGGCCAAGGTCCTCGTTACCCAGCCAGACCTTCGCCGCCGCATCGCTCAGATACTCCCCACCCTACCTCAGCTAAAGCATATCATCGTTGTCAACAAAGGCCAACGAGGCCCCAATCCCCTCTCAAATGGCGATCTAAGCTACGAGGCACTGATGTCCGACGCCTCCTCAAGTTTCGACATCGCCAAGACCAGCATGTATGACTACTCAATCATGCACTACACCTCCGGAACCACTGGCAAACCTAAGGGCGCTGTTCACCGCCACATGGCAGTCATCCAGCAATATGCTACTGGCAGGTGGGTTCTTGACCTTCACGAGGACGATATCTACTGGTGCACCGCCGACCCGGGGTGGGTTACAGGGACATCCTATGGGATGCTAGCCCCCTGGAGCAACGGCATTACCCAGGTAATCTACGAAGGAGGCTTCAGGGCTAGCGCCTGGTATGAGATGATTCAGAAATACAAGGTAACAGTATGGTACACTGCCCCTACAGCCATACGCATGTTAATGAAGGCCGGGGATGAAGTGCCAAAGCATTATGACCTGTCCAGCCTCCGCTACATCAACAGCGTCGGGGAGCCATTGAATCCCGAGGCCATCGTGTGGGGCCTGCCCGTCTTCAACCAGGCCATACATGATAACTGGTGGCAGACGGAGACCGGAGCTATCCTCATAGGCAACTATCCGGCCATGGACGTGCGCCCAGGTTCTATGGGTAAGCCCATACCTGGCATCGAGGCCGGAATCCTGGACGACAACTACGATCAGTTGCCCCACGGCAAAGAGGGCCATCTTGCGATTCGCCCGGGTTGGCCGTCTATGTTCCACACCTATTGGGGCAACCAGGAGCTGTATAACTCCCGCTTCCGTAAGGGGTGGTATATCACGGGGGATAGGGCCCGCAGAGACGAGAGCGGCTATTTCTGGTTTGTCGGCCGCACCGACGACGTTATAAATACGGCAGGACATCTGGTGGGGCCTTTTGAAGTCGAAAGCGCCCTCATCGAGCATCCCGCCGTCGCCGAGGCAGGGGTCATCGGCAAGCCCGACCCCATCGCTATGGAGGTGGTCAAAGCCTTCGTCAGCCTCAAAGACGGCCATGAACCCTCCGAGCAGTTGCGAAACGAAATCATGCGCTTCGCGCGTCAAAAGCTGGCGGCTGCAGTAGCGCCTCGGGAGATAGAGTTTGTGCCATCGCTACCCAAGACCAGAAGCGGAAAGATCATGAGACGCCTCCTGAAGGCCAGGGAGCTGGGCCTACCAGAAGGCGACACCAGCACCCTGGAGGAGGATTAGCCAAGGTCTGCCTGCCAGGTACTCTGCAGGCCATGGACACAGCATCCTGATTGGCTCGCCAAGATTGACAACATCTGAGACAGGGGAACATGCCGGATACGAGGGAAGGAAAAACAATGGATGACAATAACATCAACCCTGAGCGGGTTTACTACAACTACGGAGGCAACTTCCCGCCTGTTGTGCTCGATCCGTCAGAGCCGGCGCCGATGCCGCCCGAGTCTTCCAAAACTCATCCCAAGCTAATCACAGACACCACACTAAGAGACGGGGCCCAGGACCCTCGTTTCGCCCTCTTTCCCCATGAGACCAAACTTCGCTACTACGACCTGCTCCACGAGCTGGACAATGGAACGGGCTGCATCGAATGCCTGGAGGTATTTATCTACCAGAAGCGAGACCTCTGGGTGCTAGAAAAGCTGCTGGAAAAGGTATACGAATTCCCACGAGTAACCACCTGGACCAGGGCTATCCCCAAAGATATCAAACTCCTGGTAGAGGTCTCCCAGGGAAAGGTCAAAGAGACGGGGATGCTGGCCTCCTCATCGGACCATCACATCTTCGATAAGCTCAGCTTCCGCTCCAAGGAAGAGGCCATAAAGAGCTATTTGGCCCCAATTATGACCGCTATCGAAAATGGCATACGCCCTCGAGTCCACCTGGAAGACGCTACAAAGGCTGATATCTTTGGCTGGGTCATCCCCTTTATGAAGCTGGTGATGAAGGAGACCGAGGGCCAGGCCCGCTTCCGTGTGTGCGATACCATAGGCTGGGGAGTACCAGACCCATACGCCAGCCTTCCCACAGGCATACCTAAGCTTATCTCCACACTCTATGAGGCTACCGGCGCCGAGCTGGAGTTTCACGGCCATAACGACTTTGGCCTGGCGACATCCAACTCCATCGCCGCCTGGCTCTACGGCTGTAAGCGAGTAAACGCGGCCTTCGCAGGACTGGGAGAGCGCACGGGAAATACCTCCCTCGAGCAGATGGTGGCGGCTCTTATCCGTATCTACGGCGACCCGGGACTGAACCTTGCAGCTCTCTCTGAAATAGCCAACCTGATCAACACAGAGGTTTGCCCCATCCCACCCAAAGTACCGATAGTGGGAGAAGGTATCTTCACGACACAAGCCGGCATCCATCAGACGGGGGTCCAACGCCAGATGCAGGCTCCAGGAGGTCTCATCTACCTGGCCTATTCTCCCACTCTTACAAAGCGTGATTACGAGGAGCTAAATCGCGTAGGCAGCCTTTCAGGCATGGACGGTTTGGTGGCGGTGCTTAATCGGGAATTAGAGGTGATGGGTGAAGAGAAGCGATACACCCTGACAAGCCGGGCAGTAAAAGGCGTTTACGACCGAGTGCATCAAGCCTATGACGGCACCTGGAACGATCGAGAGGGTAAGTATGTTAATCCTCGGCTGACCTTCTTCGAACCCCATGAGCTGCTGGAAATAGCTAGGGAGTTTGAAAGAGAGCGCCAAGGTGAAGGATAGCCCCTTTGGCCAGATGCTCAGCCTCCTATAGCTTTGCACCGCTCTGACAACTGATGGCACTAGAGCGCAGACTCTCCTCGTTCTCCAGTCCGTACTCTGACAGCTTCTTCGACGCGAGAAATGAAGATCTTGCCGTCGCCTATGGCACCCTCGCCAGGGCTACGCGCGGCCTCGACAATAGCCGCGATGACCTTTTCCTTCATATTCTCCCTCACAACTGTCCGAATCATAGTCTTGGGCAGCGAAGACCGGGTTACCGTCTGGCCGCCACGGCCCGAGAAGACTTCCACACCACCCTGACGACCCTGCCCAGTGATGTTGAAATAGTAGAATCCCTTGCACCCAGCTTGTTCAAGCGCCGCCATCACCTGATTGATACGCTCGGGCCTGACAATCGCCTCTATACTGATCATGGTGGTCCCTCCTTTTTATCTCCTGCCCATTTCTTGCATGAAAGCAGCCGAAGGCACATCTGCAGTTAATCAGCTCCATCATGTACGACGGCCCGCTCGCCGTGAGCCGATATATCCATACCTTCGTCTTCCTCCTTCTCGGAAGCCCTCAGACCCAGGCCTGGAATTGCCTTTAGTACTAGTAGAATAATAAGCGTCACAATGCCTGACCAGAGGAGCGTTGCAAGAACGCCAAGGGCTTGCTTTGTCATCTGGCCCCCATTCCCTTCTATAAGCCCTGAGGTGCCGCCAATGGCAGCGACGGCGAAGATGCCCGTGGCCAAGGAGCCCCAGATGCCACCCACCCCATGCACGGCGAACACGTCCAACGAATCGTCCAGGCCCGTCTTAGGGCGAAGCAGCACTGCAATGTAGCACAGTATTCCGGTGCCGAGGCCGATACCGAGAGATCCCATCATCCCAACATACCCGGAGGCTGGGGTGATGGCAACGAGACCGGCAACGACAGCCGTTGCGACGCCAACCGCGCTCATCCGCTTGCGATGCAGTTGCGACAACATCCCCCAAGTAAGGCCTGCGGCCGCAGCTGCGGTGTTCGTGACAAGGAATGCGCTCACCGCTTGCCCATTCGCGTGCAGAGCGGAACCGGCGTTGAACCCGAACCATCCGAACCAAAGGAGCGCCGCTCCCAACACTACATATGGGACGTTGCTCGGCTCGACCCCGGGATTACGGCGCTTGCCCACCATTGCGGCTGCGCCGACTGCGGCCACAGCTGCGTTGATGTGAACCACGGTGCCGCCAGCGAAGTCCAACGCGCCGAGCTTGAACAGCCAACCGTTGCTGGCCCAGACCCAGTGGGCGATGGGCGCATAGACGAAGGTCATCCAGAGTACCAGGAAAAGAATATAAGTCGTGAACTTGAACCGTTCCACTATTGCCCCGGTGATGAGAGCGGGAGTAATGATGGCAAACATCATCTGGAAAATGACAAATAGAGCCGTCGGGATGCTGCCGGTCAAAGAATCCACCGCTATGCCTCTCATTCCAATGTTAGATAGATCTCCAATGAAACGGCCCCCCGCTCCGAAGGCGAGGCTGTAGCCCCACAGCACCCACGCCACGCTGATGACCGCCATCGCCATGAAGGACAACATGATCGCGTTGACCATGTTTTTGCCTCTTACCAACCCTCCGTAGAAGAAAGCGAGCCCAGGCGTCATGATTAGAACCAAGGCCGACGCCCCAATCATCCAAGCGGTATCTCCAGTATCCATGTACCACCCTCCTTCATTTGGACCGACGTACTTCAGTCACTACTATTATGGCCTGTCAATCCACTTTGGGCAAGGCACTTCAAGCTCTATTCGCAGTACCTAAATGTCCTTTGTCTGCTGAAATAGGCTAAAACCAAGGGGCTGGCCTCATTAGGCCAGCCCCTTCTTCTCATGCTCTACGGAACAGGGTTGACTATTCTACCTTAATTGTGCCCACCATCCCCAAGGCCTCATGAGGCAAGCATGTCAGCTTGTAGGTGCCCGCCTTGGAGGGGGTGAACTCAAGATTAGCGGTGGCTCCGGCCAGAACCTGTGCATCAACCTTCTTGCCTTCGGTCGTGGTCAGATCATTGGCGGTGAAGGTGTGGAACTGCCCCTCGCTCTTCAAGACCAGGCTTACCTTCTGCCCAACCTTGAAGGTGAAGGTATCCGGCTTAAAGATATAAACGTTGTTCTTGTCAGCCAACAGGACTTCAACAGCCCCGGCAGCGGGCATCATGGTCTCGGCAGTTGTCGCTGGCGCTTTCGTTGCCGCGGGCTTGGGAGTCGCCTCCTCCTTAGCTCCCCCTCCGCAGGCTGCCACAAGCAGAAGCATAAACGCAGTCAGCACAGTTACAGCGATGGTCTTCTTAAACACTAATCCTCCTTAGCGATCATTGGTGAAATTCTGCACAATTTTAGCACTGCTAGACTTTTTGTCAAGGGCTTCACACCGGATAGCCTGCGGAAACTGTGATGAGAAATTCTGAGGAATTCTATGGTAACGGGTCAAAATAGTCAAAAAGATACTAGAACACGGTAAAGACGTTCCGTATGACCTCGCCAGGGGTGGTGATACCGTCCCTAGACTTCAGCATTCCGTCTCGCCTCATGCTTATCATCCCCTCCTTCACCGCCTCCTCCTTGATCTCCTGGGCCATCGCCCCTCGCGCTACCAACGCCCTTATGGAGTCACTCATAGCCAATACCTCATACACCCCTACCCTTCCCGTATAGCCTGTGCGTGAGCACATGTTACACCCTCGTCCTACATAGAAGTCCCTTCTCACCTCTACCATCTCCTGCTGGTAGGCCGCCGCCTCTTCTGGCGATACCGGCGACATCGTCCTGCAGTAAGAGCACACTCGCCTCAGCAGCCTCTGGGCTATCGTACCCACAACAGCGCTGGTGGCTAGAAACGGCTCTACTCCCAGGTCCACCAGACGTACCAGTGCCCCGGCCGCATCGTTGGCGTGGATCGTCGTCAACACCAGATGCCCTGTCAATGCCGCCTGAACCGCCACCTGTGCCGTCTCCTTATCCCTTATCTCCCCTACCAGTATTATGTCAGGGTCTAGTCTCATGGACGCCCTCAACCCACTGGCAAAGGAGATCCCAGCCTGGGGATTCACCTGTATCTGGTTTATCCCCTTAAAACGATACTCCACTGGGTCTTCTATCGTCATGATATTCCTGCCTCCAGCGTCTAGTCCCCCCATCGAGGCATACAGCGTGGTCGTCTTACCTGATCCTGTCGGCCCACTGACCAGCACCATCCCAAAGGGTGATTTTAGCAGACCCTCATACACCTGCCTGGCCCTCGGCTGGAACCCCAAATCCGATAGACTCAACAACGACACGCTCTTATCCAATATCCTCAAGGTAACTATCTCACCCTCTGCTGTCTCCACCGACGCCACCCGAAAGTCCACTCCCCTTCCATCTACCTCCATGGAGAATTGACCATCCTGGGGACGCCGTCTCTCGGCTATGTCCATACCGCCTAGTACCTTCACTCTGCTCAACAGCGCCCCGTGTACTCCCTTGGGCAACGATGCTACCTCGTGCAACACCCCATCTATACGATACCTCACCCTCACCTTATCATCCAGGGGTTCGACGTGAATGTCAGACGCCCGGTCCCTCACACCCTGAGCGATTATCATGTCCAGCGCCCTGACCACCGGCGCCCTGGATACCGCCTCGGTTGATATTCGAGGCCCCACAGGCCGCTCCGCCACCTCCTCCTTCACCACCTCCCCTAACTCCTCTGCTATACGCGGGGTCAGCTTGTAGTGACTGCTTATCAGCTCGCTTATACTCCCCCTCAAGGGCAATACTGGCTTTATCCTCTTACCCGTTATCGCCGATAGTCGGCTGATCGTCTCCACGTCTTGGGGCTCCTCCATCGCCACCCGCAACGACTCCCCTTCTACCTGCAGCGGCATGATGTTGTTCTCACGCGCTACATTCTCTGGCACCAGCTTCACTGCCCCCTCCTCCACCCTCACCTGTTGCAGGTCCACTATAGGCACCCTCAGATGTACACTCACAAGGGTGGTGAACGTCTCCATGCTCACCACCTGCTCTTCAGCCAGCACCTCCCGCAGCCGTTTACCTTCACGCCTCATCTTCTCCTTGGCGTGCTCCAACTGCTCGCGGGTGAGGAAGGCCCCCTCTACCAGCATCCGGCCTATCTGTTCATCTATACCTATTATTCGTGATTGCATCATCATCTGATTCCTAGAAGCCACCACCACACATTATAAACGAGCTTACCACCCCTCAGAAAGATACTCTTATCCGGTACGCTTAACTTCTAAAGACTCCCCCGGAGCCAGGGCTACTCGGCGGACGTTGATTCCGAGCTTCAACAGCCAGTAGCCTAACGTCGCTTTGCTTACACCCAGTTCGTCTGCCGTGGCCGAGAGCCCTCTCTCAGTGACCATCTCAGGCAGAATTCTCTCCAGAGGTTGCCGGAACTTCAACTCTACAGACACCATTTTTTTGGTCTTCCTAGCCATGTCGATAACCCTCCTATAAGTTTGGTTTTTCTTGTGAACTAAACTTAACACAGATTTTTTACGCTTGTCAATACCTTTTATAAGTAATTTCCATTCTTTTTATAAAGTTCTTTCCAATTATTATTCAATATATATCTAAGATTTGTATAGAACATAATCTCCTGCTGCCCCCTCTTCCTGGCTTCCTTTACGCGACAAACATATAAAGTAGGATATATAATGGCTTCCCTATATTCAATATATGGAGATATTAAGATATCCTAATTAGGCGGTCAGGAGGCCTACGGCGCTAAAATGCGGCCAGAGCCATCGATAACACCCGGGGATACCAAAATAGCTCAAGCAGTTGCTCCAAAGTGCCTTGCTGGTCTCCTCTGGGAGAGCTTTTCGTTAGTTTTTGTGCAAAGCCCCTAGGAGCTATTGGGAAAAGGGATTTCGACTCCCCCCTAATGGCGAGAGCATCTCTGCCGCACCCTTCAGGTGTGGCAGTAAGAACCCCTCTTCCATTCAACCACTGGAGTGGGAGAGGGTGATCGAATTGAATCTGTGGGTATATATATCCCCAGACTCCCTGCATCTCGACTGGTAGGAACTCACCCACCCCAGAGCTGACCATTGGTCTCGCGAGCTGCGGTGGGTAGAGGAGACAAGGGCTAATGGCAACGATGAGCGTAGCGGGGCTATATGGAATAGGCTTAGCATCTTCTTCACAAAGGTTGGCCGTAAATAAGCCCTTAGACAGGAGGAGTCTCTCCTGTCCCGGTTTAGAATAAGGTTATCTCTTCTTTTCAACAAGTAGCTGTTCGGAAATGTCTTTTACCTCCGCCTTTACGGTGAGGCTAGAGAAACAATGCCAGAACAGATCTTATTAAGATTCTTCGGTCGCTTCGCTCCCTCAGAATGACAAAGGCGGAGGAACCGCAAACAGAGTTCGCTCAATTGCAAGGGATACCCCAGCCTTGCAATGAAATCACTCTGTCATTGCGAGGAGTCCCGATGGCATCGGGACGACGTGGCAATCTCAGGCGAAGGAGATTGCTTCGCTTCGCTCGCAATGACAAGCGAAAAAGGACTTTTCGTGCAAAGCCGGGATACCCCCTTAGAACCCGCTCCGCTATAGAAAGAGCTGTTTTGCGCTTATGTTAGCTTACATCGACGCCTAGACCACCTTATGTTACCGCCAAGTCCCCGTCCAAGAGGTCGGATATAAACATGTGCCCTAGGGAGTGGGTAATCATCAGAGATGGCCTGGACGTGATAGACATCGCCTGGGGCGTGACTCCACACGCCCAGAAAACAGGCACTTCACCCTCTTTGATGGTCACAGCATCACCGTAGTCGGATTTAGAGAGGTCGTTTATACCAATGGCCTCTGGCTCTCCTATGTGGACTGGAGCTCCGTGAGCCGCGGGGAAACGAGAGGTTATCTGGACGGCCTTCACCACCATGTCTTTGGGAATCGGCCTCATAGATACGACTAGAGGCCCAAAGAATATCCCAGCTCTGATAGTCTGTATATTTGTAACGTACATGGAAACAATTTTCGCCTCTTCTATATGGCGCAGAGAGATTCCAGCACGGATCAGAGCAGACTCGAAGGTAAAGCTACAGCCCAAAAGGAATGACACCAGGTCATCTCGCCAATAGGCGGTGATCTCACCTACTTCAGCTACTATCTTTCCATTCCGAAAGATTCGATAGCTTGGCAGGTCAGTTCTCAAGTCAGAGCCTGGAGCGATTTGTGCTGCTTCGTAGGAGCCCTCCTCTACCACCTCGATCAGGGGACACGGTTTGGGATTGCGCTGGCAGAAGATGAGAAAGTCCAAGGCCGCTTCCCGGGGCAATATCGCCAGATTCGCCTGAACGTAGCCCGGTGCCAGCCCTGAAGTGGGACCTGTCCACTCACCACTGCGAATAAGCCGTCTTAGTTCATCAGGGGTCTCAGGAAGCGAGGGTTGCTTCAAGAAAATGCCCTTTCCCATCTATCTGGTTACCCTCAAAGGATATGCTGCGCCTTCAAATCCGTCAACAGGTTGGGGAGCCTGACTACCTCTTTCTAATAATGGGATTCGTGGAAGGGAACACAATTGAGGTATCAAATAGCAACGAAATGAGTAAAAAGTAAAGCTATTTCAAAAAGACTACGACTTATCAAAGATAACTGTTGATTAGCATCTCGTCAAAAATCGTGCTAAGACCTCCTTATAAAGTGGATGATCTTAAGGGGAGGACAAGCCATGATTAACGAGGAGAAGAGAGAGCAGGTCATACTATCAACAGCAGAAGGCCGATCTCATCCCAGCTTATGGTCCCCAGCCCGTGTAGGGAGGATACTAATAATAGAGGACGACCCATTGATTGCCCAAATACTAAAGGAGATGGTGAAGCAGAAGGGGTATGAATCTTGCATCTCCCTCGGTTCTCAACAAGGGTTAGATGAATTTGACAGCGATAACTACAACATCGTCTTCATGGACCTTAGCATGCCTTGCATTAGCGGTTGGGAGCTATGCAAAAGCATCAAAGCCAAGAATCCTGCCGTTATCGCAGTTCTGATAACTGGATGGGATATCACATTGTTCCGAGAACAGATCGAGGAGAGCGCAGTGGACTGCGTCCTAAGCAAACCCTTTCAACAGAGAGAGGTAACAGCCATTCTGGAGCGGGCATCGGCTCACAGTTAAGGAGATGAAGGCGCTCCGTCAAGAGTGCTTTGAACTCTTGCTGAGCATATCCTGCGTTCATGTTCCTCTCAACGACTAGTTGCAATGAGGCTTAAAATATGTAGAATATAGCCAGCGTCTTGAAGGAGGTGATTCATGATACTCAGCAATAGGAAGATTCGCATCTTATTTTGGTCGGTCACCTTTTTAGCTCTGGCCCTGCTGCTGTTAGGCTGCACCAGGGAGGTGGTAAAGGAGGTCCCTGTAGAAAAGGTGGTGGAGAAGAGGGTAGAGGTGGTGAAGGAGGTACCCAAAGAGGTGGTGGTGACCAAGGAGGTGGTAAAAGAGGTACCCAAAGAGGTGGTGAAGGAGGTCGAGAAGACGGTAGTCATAACTCCAACGCCTAGCCCTGCAAAGGTAGTCTATGTCAACGCAGGCACCGAGCCTCCTACCCTGGACCCCGCCCTGGCCGAAGATAGCGTGTCCATAAACATGGTCGAGAACCTCTTTGTCGGCCTTACCAACTTCAATCCCCAGACCTCTAAAGTTGAACCCGATCTTGCCTTTCGCTGGGTCGTGTCTGACGACGGCCTGACTTACACCTTCTACCTGAGAAACGACGCTAAGTGGAGCGACGGCAAAACAGTTACAGCCCATGACGTGGCCTATGGCATCCTTCGGACGCTGGATCCCAAGACCGCATCCAATTACGCTTATGTCCTCACCGCTATCATCAAGAATGGAGAGGCGTTTAATTCAGGAAAGATCACCGACCCCTCTGTAGTAGGCGTCAAGGTGAGAGCCGACAACATCCTAGAGGTGACGTTAGAACACCCCGCTGCCTACTTTCCCGGCATCGCCTCCATGTGGGTCATGTATCCCCAACCTAAATGGGCTATTGAAGCTCACGGAGATAAGTGGACCGATCCAAAAAACATCGTCACCAACGGCCCCTACAAGCTCCTGAAGTGGGTGCACAGTAACAGCCTTGTCATGGTGAAGAACCCGGACTACTACGAGGCCAAGAAGGTGCTTATTGCGACCCTGGACTTCAGAATGATCGAAGAGGAGTCCACGGCCATGACGATGTACGAGGCTGGGTCCCTGGACGCCCTGGGAGGAAGTCTCGGAAGCGTCCCCCTGGAAGACCTGGACCGCATAAAGAAAGACGCCGCTCTGAGCAAACAGCTGACCATTGCCCCTTCTCTTACCACATACTACTACGGCTTCACCGTTGACAAGCCCCCCTTTGACAACGTTCTGGTGAGAAAGGCATTCACCGCCGCCATCGATCGCCAGAGGCTGGTGGACTTCGTTCTGAAGGGAGGCCAGAAGCCAGCCCTGACCTTTACCGCCCCCGGCAACTTTGGGGCTGTGGACGCCGTCAAAGAGGGGATAGGAATTCCCTTTGACCCGGCGAAGGCCAAGGCATGGTTGGCCGAGGCAGGCTACCCAGGAGGAAAGGGATTCCCGGAAGTAACCCTGATGTACAACACCAGCCAGGCGCACAAGAAGATAGCCGAGACCATTGCAGCCATGTGGAAGGAGCACCTGGGTGTGGACGTTAAGATAGTGAACCAAGAGTTTAGGGTCTATCTGCAGACCCTACACACGGATCCGCCCCATATCTGGCGCCTGGGCTGGGGGGCTGACTATCCTGACGCCAATAACTGGCTCAACGAGGTGTTCAATTCCAAGTCCCCTTCAAACAATGGCCGCTTCAAGAGCGCCGAGTTCGATCAACTGGTAGAGCAGGCGGCAAAAGAGCAGGACCCGGCCAAGCGGATTGACCTATACAAGAAAGCCGAGAAGATCTTAACTCAAGACGTTGCTGCTATAGCCCCCATCTACCACTATACGAGCGTGGCTCTCACCAAACCCAACGTGGAGAGGACTTTTGCCCCCTTTGGAGGAGAGCAGTTCAACACCTGGAAAGCTTTTGTACGCTAGAATCTGAACCATCGCAATCCCCTGGTGGCCGGCGCTTCGGAGAGCCACCAGGGGATTCAGGGGTAGGGTGTGTACAGATTTATCCTCCGGCGTATCCTGTGGTCTATACCAGTTCTTTTCATACTGTCCCTGATTACCTTTTTCCTCATGCACTCTATCCCTGGAGGTCCCTTCGACACAGAAAAGCAAGTGCCCAAGGAGATAAAAGCAAACCTGGAACGGAAATACCGCCTGGATCAGCCCCTGTGGCGACAGTACATGGAATACTCCTGGGGTATAGTACGGCACTTAGATTTCGGCCCCTCTTATGCCTCTCGAAGCCGCACCGTCAATGACATCATTAAGGATCACCTACCGGTTTCTGCCCAACTGGGGGCCTTAGCCCTCGCGATAGCGATAGGAACAGGTGTCCCTCTGGGTATCATCGCCGCCCTTAAGCAGAACACTTATATAGACTACGCCTCTACTTTCCTTGCTATTCTTGGGCGCTCCATTCCCAGCTTAGCTCTGGGGCCATTTCTAATCTGGATCTTCGCTCTTAAGCTCCACCTGCTTCCCGTGGCTACCTGGGAAACTCCCCAACACATGATACTGCCAGCCATCACCCTGGGTGCCGCAGAGAGCGCCTTGCTAGCCAGGCTGACCCGGGCATCTATGCTTCAAGTCCTGCGAGAGGATTACATTCGTACAGCCTGGGCTAAAGGGCTTCCTCGGCCCTCGATAATGTTACGCCATGCCCTGAAGAACGCCCTTATACCCGTAATCACCGTTATGGGTCCCCTTTTTGCCGTGATCATCACCGGGACATTCATAGTGGAGTACATCTTCGCCATCCCAGGCCTGGGCAGGTACTTTATCACCAGCATCGGTAATAGAGATTACCCGGTGATAATGGGCACATCCCTCCTCTTCGGCTTCTTTATCATCGCTGCCAACCTGCTCGTGGACATAAGCTATGCCTTTATAGACCCTCGAATAAGGTATCAATAGGAGGAGCCGTTGTTGCCCTTGAGACGCCAGACAGCAGAGGCACCCACGGTTCCCAGAGCAGGCGGGCACCGTGGTATATGGGCCGACGCCGCTTTAAGACTGGCTAAGAACAAGCTAGCCGTGGCAGGGGGAATTATCTTACTTCTTCTGGTTATCGCGGCCATCTTTGCCCCCTTCATTGCACCCAAAGGCTATGCTGAGGGAAGTCTGGAACAGAACTACGCCACGCCAGGCAAAAGGTATCTCCTGGGCGCCGATTTCATGGGCAGAGACTTGCTGAGCCGCATCATCTACGGCACCAGGGTCTCTCTAACCGTTGGAGTAGTAGGAGCTACCCTGGCCACCATCATAGGGGTGATATACGGCTCCATTTCCGGCTTCTACGGAGGCAGGATAGATAACTGGATGATGCGGTTCGTTGACCTCATGTATGGTTTGCCTACGCTGCTTCTGATCATCCTAATAATGGTGTATTTCAGATCCAGCTCTCTGGTGGGTGTCGAATCGAATCCAGTAATAAAAGCCCTGAGCGTCATAGATGACGCCATCGGGGGCATGTTTTTCATCTTTATCGGCATAGCCACCACTTCCTGGTTAACCATGTCTCGCCTGGTAAGGGGGATGATACTATCTCTGAAGGAGCAGCAGTTCGTTGAGGCGGCCCTTGTGGCGGGGGCCAGCGACTTCAGGATAATGTCACGACACCTGCTCCCCAACTTTCTGGGACCTGTGATAGTAGCCGAGACGCTAAATATCCCCAACTACATCATCATCGAAGCCTTCCTCAGCTTCATAGGGCTGGGCGTCAATCCTCCAATGCCCAGTTGGGGTGGGATGATCAGCGAAGGCTTCAGGGGCATGCGTTCCTACCCTCACCTGGTATTGTTCCCCGCCATGGCCCTCTCAATAACCCTTCTCGCCTTTAATTTCCTGGGCGACGGTCTGAGGGATGCCCTGGACCCCAGGATGCGATAGGGCTATGCTGCCCTACAGAACTTCTAGCCTTGAGAATTCATCTCCTTAGCCTTCTGCTGAAGCTCATAGAGTTTATTGATGGCCTCCAGGGGAGTCATAGAGGAGATGTCGAGCTCAAGCAACTCCTCTCTCATAGTGGAGCTACCTTCTATTAGAGGTAGCTGTTGTGGAGGCGGATACCGACGGGAGCGGGGACGAGAACCCTTGACTATAACAGCCTCGCCAGCCCCCTTCTCTAGCTCCCTCAAAACCTCCCAAGCCCGATGGATCACCGTGCGAGGCAATCCGGCCAGTTGAGCCACATGAACCCCATAGCTTTTGTCGGCACCACCAGGGACAATGCGATGCAGGAAGATGACCTTCCCCTTCTCTTCCGCAACCGCAACGCTATAGTTCTTCGCCCTGGGCAGATAGCTGGCCAGCTCGGTAAGCTCATGGTAATGAGTGGCAAAGAGGGTTTTACATCCCAGCCTAGGGTGATTATGAATGTACTCAGCCACTGCTCGGGCTATGGACAGGCCGTCATAGGTGCTGGTACCCCTTCCGATTTCGTCCAAGATTATCAAGGAATGGGGGGTAGCATGGTTGAGAATAGCAGCC
>JACQTT010000046.1 GCA_016210665.1 Chloroflexota bacterium
CTCTGGACTCCCCAGACGAGAATTTCGGAATAACGTCTAGGCTATTATAGAGGCTGCCATTCAGATTGTGGAGAAAATTGTTACGGATTTGTTAATATTTGCCCGCCGAGAAGTATAGGAGTTGTAGAATCATTTTGTAAATGCTATAATCTTCATTACTGAATAAAAATGCATCCTTACAAAGGAAAGGAATGATTGCCTAGTGCCGACATCACGTTCAAGTAAAGAGATTCGGATCCTTCATACGTCCGATGTTCATATAGATTCCATGGCTTCATGTGCCACGTTAAAGTCCATTGTAGATACCGCCCATCGCCTTGAAGTTGATCTTTTGCTAATAGCCGGTGACCTCTTCGACCACAGCAGGCTAGATGTCGGAGTGATACAAGGCGCTCTTGCTGAATTGAAGCGACTCCACATTCCTCAGGTGCTCATTCCGGGAAACCACGACCAGCTAGACCAGGGGTCACTTTATCATCGAGTAGATATGAAGAGCCTGTTCCCCTCCCTCAGGTTCATATCTTCCCATGAGGGGGAAACCCTGACCTTTGACGAGCTAGACTTGAAGGTATGGGGGCGAGCTATGGACGATCATAATGAGAACTTCCGTCCCCTGGCGGGGATTACCCCTAGAGATAATGGCATGTGGCATCTCGCCGTAGCCCACGGCTTCTTCCTTCCTTCACGGCCAATCTACGTTCCCTCATCCCCAATCATGGCAGAAGAGATAGAGGCTACGGGGTACGACTACGTCGCTTTAGGGCACGCTCACGCGTTTAGAGATGTTTCCCAGAATGGCGTTAAAGCCTATTATTCGGGAGCACCTCACCTCGGCGTCACCGACGATGAGCAGGGACATGCTGCCCTGGTGCGCTTGCACCCCTCCAGGGGTGTATCGGTTGAGCAAGTCCCCTTAGACTAATGTCCCAGGACATATCCCAAAATCCCTCACCCCCTGTGTCCCCCTCTCCCTACTAAGGGAGAGAGGGATGGAAATAAATCTGGGGGATACCGCCAGACCCCCACCAGAAGGGGCTTTGCCCCCTCTGGACTCCACGGACAAGAATTTCGGAATAGCTTCCAGTGTTTCTCTATCAATGGTATAGTCGTGTTGCGTACATCCTGACCGACTCCAATAGATTCAGGAACCGCTTTTCTTCCTGTACTTAACCATACGTATCAAGGGCATACCAATGGTTTCAGCCCCGAACTCCACTTCGTCCATAGAACCCCTAATCAGTGCCTGACTCTCCTCGTCCTCTTCACTCTCAACCCACAGCGGCGAGTCCTTCGGCTCTATTATGTAAACCTCTATCTTCTCCTGTTCTATCTCGAAACGGACAACCAGCGCCTTCCCTTTGGACACGGCTTCTGCATGGGTACTATGCTTCATGGCTAGACTGAAGGCCTCTGCTACTGCTATTCGAAACTCCATTATTTCGTCGTAGGTAAAGGAGATAACGGCAGCAATGACACCGGAGGTCGCTCGGAGAACAGGCAGAAACTCTAATCTTAATGGCAGCCGAAGTTCTATAATTTCCTTGGGCATTCTTCTCCTATTGATTCCCTTACAATTATGGAATTCCTTAAATTGGGGCCTACAAACTCTTGAGATTTTGTGACATCAAATGGTAGATGCAGATGCTGGTGGTATCGCCGCTATGGATCTCTTAAGGTGTTACTTCAACTCGCTTATCGCCTCTTAAACTTCCTCAGCCCTTCTTATATTCGATTCCTTGCCTTCGGCAGCTAACGTCAGGCCATAACCTGCTTTCATAGCAGCACACGATCGGCATCTATCTCAAATGGGCTCATAAAATGGTGCTGCTGCCCGTATAGACTTTTCCTATTACAACACTACATTGATGGCTGGGTTAGGTCATATTCTCACTAAGAGTCACATTTTGCACACAAATATCAAACAGTGATTTAACTGTTTACCAATTGTCTTAGTTCATCCCTCCCTTACAATGCCCTTGGGTAGCTGTAAAGGATAGTTAGCGATGTCCAAGAAACTCCCATCCCCATAGGGCACTTGATAGTATGCCAACCTAAAGAAATGGAAAAGAGACCTAATGCGACCTAAAGTGGCACCCATAACAGATACGAAGAAGCGCCCTTTACATGGAAGGCAGCTATTGGATAAATGCCGAACTTCAGAAGATATGTCGGCTGCGGAATGTCTGGAAAAACATTGTCTTCCTCTAGTGCGTAGGGTATGTAAAAGGTTCGTCTATCGAGGGGAGCCTCTGGAGGACCTGGTTCAGATAGGAAGTATAGGATTGCTCAAAGCAATGAAAAGATATGATCCTGATAAGGGTAGGTTCGTTGCTTTTGCAGTCCCCATAATAATAGGAGAAGTCAAGAACTATTTCAGAGATCATGGCTGGGCAGTAAAGTTTCCTAGAAAGCTTCAACGGCACAAAATTGCAGTAGAGCGAGCTGTCGAGCGTCTTAGTCAGGAATTAGGCCGTGGGCCCACGGTTCCTGAAATTGCGCAAACCACGAAGTTGACCGAAGACGAGATATATGACACATTTGAGCTAGAGAAATACAGCAGGCCCCTCTCTCTGGAGGCCGAGTACGATGAGAATGGGAGCAAAGACGGCTCGAGCCTTCTAGATCAACTGGGGTCCGAGGATCCGCTACTAGAGAAGCTGACAGACAGCATAGACATCACAAATCTTCTTCGATGCCTCAGCAAAAAGGAGAGAACCATCATATATCTCAAATTCTATGGCGATCTATCGCAGACTCAGATCGCCGAACGTTTGGGCGTATCGCAGATGCACATCTCTCGACTGCAACGCAAAGCCATAGATAAGCTTAAGTTGAGTCTAGTGAGGAGTTAGGGTAGGTTCTAAGGTTATTGGGAGTAGAATGCGGAATATACAACAAAGAGCCTTGCACAAAAAGTCCAGCTATTTATATAGATTGACCATTCGTTAGGGCAATACAGCCGAACTTTTCTTAAGCAACCGCCCTTCAACAATTATACAGGCGGCATCTCTAGACTCGGACAAGGTTCAAAGCGAGTTTTGCCGTGCAGAGGACCAACATGGCCTTGATACCACCCCCTAAGGCTAGTATCATGCTAATCAAAGTCCTTACAAACGTGAGTATTTGACTTAGCGTTTCCGCGTCTCCTCGGTAAGCCACTAGTATATTGACTGATTATGTTTGAGGAGGGGAATATGTTAATTGAACTCAGGTTGTATTATCTGAAACCAGGCCAGCGGGAGAAATGGGTAAAGTTTATGGAAGAGGAGATAATCCCCTTTCAGGTGAGCAAAGGCATGGTTATTCCGGGTAGCTTTATCTCACTTGATGAAGAAAACCTCTACGTCTGGCTACGCCGTTTTGAGAGCGAAGAAGAGCTTAAACAACTATCTCCTAAGGTCTATCAAAGCGACTATTGGAAGAATAATATCGCTCCCAAGATTCCGGAGATGCTAGATCGAGAGACTATTAAGGTCACTCGGCTCCAACCTACTCCAAAGTCTGTTATACGGTAGTATCTCTTTTATAATGGCATTCAGCTCAGCTATCAGTGAACATTTGGCACTTGGGCGGGGGTGTAAAGTTCTGGTGTAGGTATCCCAGGCTCTTTGAAGAGGGATACTGAATTTGATGACGACCTGTCATATATGTTAGGAGGCTACTAGATATGGAGAAAGGGCCTGAGCTGGTAATGTACGTCGAGGGGCGACTCATGCCGCAGGGCCTAGCCATGGAAATAATACGTGCTGCCGAGCTTCAATCTGATCGCAGCTTCTACGATAGTGAACGCACCTTCAACGGTAAAGTATTTAAGCTCCAGCAACATCTCGAGAGACTTTACGGTAGCCTGGCCTATAGCCAGATAAGCCCCGGGGTTACTCTGGAGGAGATGGAGTCGATAACCCTTCAGGTAGTGGAGGCGAACTGTCGTTTTCTAGGACAGGACGACGAGTTTATTGTCAACCAACTCATCACCTTGAGACCACCTCACAGCCTTCAGGAAGAGCCTGAGGTCAGTGTCATAGTATATTGTCAGCTTCTTGATTTCTCGTCCTTCGCCCAAAGCTATGTAAAGGGAGTAAAGCTGGTAACAGCCGATGTATTTGACATCCCCACAGGGAGTTGGACTGCCCATGGCGGTCAGCAGATAATTCCTCTCAGGACCGATACGGATGAATACATCACAGAATGTGTTGGCGCCAATTTTATGTTTGTCCGGGACGGCCAAATCAAGCTGCCAAGCCGACGTAACTGGTTCCGAGGCATTAGCGCCCAGACTGTGCTTGAGTTAGCCCAGACTTTAGACATTCCCATCGAAGAGGGCTACTACACCGTTCAACTCGTTTATGGCGCAGACGAAGCATTCATAACCAATAGTCGTTGCTGTTTGCTGCCTGTCTCTTCGCTAGACGGTTTCCGCTTTAGCAAAGAGTCGCCTGGTCCTGAAACCCGTAGGCTTCTGGAAGCCTGGAAGACGCTGGTTGCCTCTGATTTTGTACAGAAGGCTCTAAATCACGTGACTTCTGGGAGGAGTGACGGGCCATTTCAGGCATCCTAGCCAAATCAGGGTTGTGCTTATTAGGATTGAGCGCATGCCTAGACTCGCCGCAAGATGTAGCCAGACAGCTGTCACTCAAATTAAAAATCAATTTGTATGAAAATCACGCGTATCGAATGGTGTGGTTACAGGATACCCTTCAAAAGCCACTACGTCACTTCCAATGGCCGTGCCGAGTACAGGTACGGCTTGCTGCTGCGCCTTCAAACCGATGATGGCATCACGGGCGTCGGCGAAGCATCGCCTGTGGGAGCAGGAGACGAACAGGAAGTTGCGCAAATTCACCAGGAGATGCTCTCGCTCTCTCCGGTTCTGTTGAACGCCCGTATAGACGGAGAGCCTGCTCTACATAGCATAAGTAGCTCTTTAAGTTCCGCATCCGCGCCGGTCAGATTCAGTATCGAATCTGCCTTATACGACCTCCTTGGCAAAGCGCAGCGGCGCACCGTCGTAGCCATTCTAGGCGGCACACCGCGACCAGTGGCCGTGAATGCCCTCATTGCTACAGACTCTCCAAAACAGGCTGCTCGGTATGCCCAAGAAGCAGTTGCCGCAGGTTTTACTACCCTCAAGATAAAGGTGGGCGCTCCCAGGCTTGAAGATGATATACGCCTCTTAGCTGCCGTTCGCCAAGAAGCGGGGCCGCAGATTACTATACGCATAGACGCTAATCAGGCGTGGAACGTAAAACAGGCCATAAAAGCTATAACTACTCTGGAGAGATTCGGCCTGGAGTACGTAGAGCAGCCTGTTTTGGCCCGCTACATACGCGGCTTAGCCGAAGTTAGAGTCGCTGTTTCGACTCCCATCGCCGCAGATGAGGCCCTCTCATCTACAAGCGATGCCCAAAGACTGATTCAGAGCCAAGCCGCAGACATCTTCATTATAAAAGCAGCCCGTATCGGCCTTCTTGAAGCCCTGGAGATACTCGCTCTAGCCAGGAAGGCCGGCAAGGCGGTTATCGTAACATCCTCCCTGGAAGCAGGCGTCGGTATTGCAGCCTCCCTACACCTGGCTGCTCTTTTGCCAGAGACAAGCCCGGCATGCGGGCTTGCTACCGGGCCTCTTCTGGAAAGCGATCTGCTGATTGACCATCTCGTCCTGTCCCATGGCCTCCTTCTCTTTCCCAATGGGCACGGATTGGGGGTTGTGTTGGACGAAGAGGCATTGCGGAGGTACAGCATTGGCATCACTGGCAGCGTGTCAGCTTAGAGTCATGGGAAGGCTAAAAGGGGACCTGGTTCTTAAGATGAGTTGCCCCGCGGCGATAGACTATCCAGGAAACCCAGAACCACCTGGTTGAAGAACTCGGGTTGTTCTAGGTGAGTATTGTGACCTGCCCTGGGTATGATTGCCAGATGGCCATCTGGCAGGGCTCTACACATCTCTTCAGCTATGGCCGTGTACCTGCTATCCAACTCTCCGGCGATGCAGAGTACGGGCATAGCTAGAGATGGCAGCTCATGGTGCAACGGAGGCTGCATCCCGGTGCCAATGCCACGGAGGCTGTTGGCCAGCCCCTTAGGGTTGTTCTGCAACCGTTGCGAACGAAGGAGCCGGCGAACAGGGGGCGATAGCTGGGCCTGACTCGCAAATAATGGCACCTGCTCCCAACGGTCCACAAAAAGCTCTATGCCATGTTCCCCTACAAAGGAGGCCAACTCACTATCGCTTTTTATCCGCTGGGCGCGTTCCTCGTGATTCGCTAGTCCAGGCGAGCCGCCCTCTAAAATTAGAGTTGCGCATCTCTCCGTGGCTGCTGCGGCAGCGCTTAAGGCGATGCGCGCCCCCATAGAGTAGCCTAAAAAACAGGCGCGCTGTAATTTCAGGTAGTCTAGCACCCCCATTAGGTCGGCGATGCAGCGCTCCATGAGGTAGCGCTCCGGGTCGTCTGGACTATCCGATTCGCCATGCCCCAACAAGTCCACCAAGATCAGGGTGTATTTATCCTGCGCCGCCTGAACTAGCCCTGCCCACGTAGAGGTGCTCCCGGTGAATCCATGGAGTGCTAGCACCGCCGGGCCATTGCCGTGGACCTCTACGTTTAGACCAACGCCGTTTACTATCAATCTGGTCATGTAGGTTTTAGTATGCTAGACGTGGTAGCCTGCCCTACGGCCGCCCACATACGGCGGTGTAGCTCCACATTCCGTTTCCGATCACCTGGGACCTCTATAATACTGGTTCCCATTGATCTGATGCTCTCTGATACTGCATCTCGGAAGTCTTTCCACGAGGTAACCTTTGAATAGCCGAGATCGTATAGGAAGGCAGCTTGCTGAAAGGTTAACCCGTGAGGTGTGCCCAGGTAACGTTCGAAGAACTCCGGATAATCAGCCTGAGGTAGGAAGGAGAAGATACCTCCCCCGTCGTTATTTACCACAATAATGGTAGCATTGAGCTGATTCTGTTTGGCGGCCAGCAGGCCATTCATATCGTGGTAGAAGGAGATGTCTCCCAGTACCAGAATCAACGGATCTGGCAGAGCAGCACTAACGCCAAGGGCACTGGAGATCACGCCATCAATGCCGTTAACTCCACGGTTAGCCATGAAGCGAATCTGCCGGTCAGTGGAGGGAAAGAAGCCATCCAGATCCCTCACAGGCATGCTGTTTCCCGCGAATAGACAGACTTTGGCGGGCACTATAGACGCTAGCTCGCTGAATACTTTCCCTTCGAAGAGCTCTTCAATGAGTTCTAACTGCCTCATTATAGAGGCGCTGGCAGCGGCATTGGCATCTAGCCAACGCTGGGTCCAGAGGGTGTTATGGGAGTCTGTTATTGCTGCGGTAAGGTCGGTGGTGAAACGAGTCGGATCTACTTGGATAAAATCAGTGGCGGCGTGTATAGGATCGTTCCACGTTCCATTGCTGACAACCACCTGGCGGGCCTGACGATGCCGCTGGAGATAATTGAGCAGCACTTTAGAGGTGGGAGTGGCTCCAAAGCGCAAGACGACCTCGGGTAATAGTGTAGCAACGAGGCTATCATTCCTTAAAAAGGCGTCGTAGCTGTCAATTATGAGCCTTCGGTCGTGAGCTCCACATCGAACCTGAGAGAGAGAGTCTGCCAAAATTGGGTAGCCAAGCTTTGCAGCAAGTGCCGATACGCCAGAAGCAAAGCCTGGATCGTCCTGGGGGCCACAGACTATGAGACCCCGCTCCGCCTTCTTAAAGGAATCGGACAACGACAGAGCTACTTCATCTGAGGCGATGCGTATGCCTCCCTTTACCTCTATGTAGGCTCGCTCTCCCTCTCTTCCGTGCCAAGCCTCAGGTGCTAAAGAAAAGGTCTCTTCGGAAGAATCACCAGGGACGACCTCCGGGGCCAACGGTTCCCTGAAAGGAAAGTTGACCTGCACGGGCCCCTCGGGCGATTCCATAGAAATAGCAAAGGCCCGGCAAGCTACTGCGCGTACATAGCGAAGCAGATCCGGCGTGGCGCCAGGAGTGGTCATGTTTACAGACCACTTGACGTGCGTACCATATAGGCGACTCTGGTCAATGGTCTGGGGTGCCCCCCACTCCCATAGCTCAGGAGGACGGTCCGAGGTTAATACCAGGAGAGGGGCATGGGCATAGTTGGCCTCAATAACAGCAGGGAAGAAGTTGGCAGCCGCGGTCCCAGACGTGCACAGAAGAGCTACGGGTTCATGCAAAGCACGGGCCATGCCAAGGGCAAAAAAGGCGCAGGAACGCTCGTCCAGGTGAACCCAGGTCTTGATGTTGAGATGCCTGGCTAGGCTAATGGTCAAAGGCGTAGAACGGGAGCCAGGGCAGACACAGGCATAGCGAAGCCCAGAGCGGGCCAGTTCGTCAACAAAGGCTCCAGCAAAGGCGTAGTTGACGTTCTCTGGTTCAGGAGTCATCCTACCCCTATAGCAGATAGGAGCGGTTTGAACTTGATCGAGGTTTCCTCGAACTCCCTTTCCGGGTCAGACCCAGATACAATTCCTGCTCCTGCGTAGAGCAGAGCACCGTTGCCCCGAACAAGAGCTGACCTGATCGCCACGCCGAATTCGCCGCGTCCACGCCGGTCAACCCATCCAATTGGCCCAGCGTACCAGCCACGGTCACGCTTCTCCAGACGTCGGATGGCCTCGAGGGCTGGCCCTAAAGGTGTTCCGCCGACGGCCGGAGTGGGATGAAGCGCTGCAACCAGATCCAGTACATGACAATCCAGTGAAGGCTGGCCAGTGAAGGTAGTAGCCAGGTGCTGCACGCTACTGAGTTTAATCAACTGCGGAGCGTCATTCCAGCGCAGCTCACGACAAAGCTTGCCCAATCGTTCAGAAATCCAGTCAACTACAATGGAGTGCTCCCTTAACTCTTTATTGCTCCCGAGCAGCAATCGCCCCAGGAGGATGTCCTCCTCATCCGAATCACCACGCCGAAGGGAACCAGCCAGGCAGGTTGCTATAACAGCGTCGTTACCAAGTCCAACCAACTGTTCGGGAGTTGCACCCAAAAAGCATGATCCCTCCCTATCGATAGCAAAAATTCGGCAATTAGGTTGTTCGGCAATCAGGTGACGAAGAATAGCCCCTAGCCTTAAGGGCGTTTCAGCCGTCAGACGGAGGGTATGTGCCAGGGTTGCTTTGGTCAAACGCCCCTCCTCAATAGCTGCCAGGGTTTCTACTACTCCCTGGCGCCAACGAGCATAGGCATCTCCATCGGGGACAATCTTAGCCCTTGGACTAGGAACTTCTCGCATAGGTTCCAAAAGCTCATTCCACTGGGCCTTTAGTTTTGTCTCCATTCCATCTATATCAGAGGAGGGGTCTATCATCACATTTACGGTTACCCATACTTCCTGGCCAATGCTTGACACTACCAACTGTGGAAGAGCCAACAGAGCGTCAGGAAAGCCGTGCCATTCTGCGCTCTTGGAGGCTTGTGGGTCGAAGCGGGAGCCGCCCACAAAGACCGGCCCAACCCCCGTCTGCGGCGGCGCTTCGATAAAAGCTGAGTCGATTATGCCCTTGTGAGCAGTAGTTATTTGATGAAAACGTTCGTCACCGGTACCCTTTGCCTCTACCGCCTGACCTGCACCTACAATCCAGAAGTCTTCCGTAGGATGGGCCCATAGCACCCCGAATTCACTAATGCGCCTCGCCCCTACAAATAGCTGTACATAGTCTGGTACATATGCTAGGGGCTGTGCGACACTGACCAAAACTGGCTGGCGTAGACGTCTTGCATTCTGCTGACCTTTTGATAAAAGGTTATGCAACTCTTGCAAGGCAACAGGGAGTTCTATTCGATGTATCACAACAAGCTCTCCTACCCTTGGCTCCGAATGACGAGAGCCTCGACGGCGCTAAGACGATTATAGAAGGCCTGCCATCTTCGGTCAACGCACTTGCGCCAAAGGTATTGCTTTCAAAATAAGCTGACATTCAGCAGCCTTCCCCAATCCAACACTTAAATTTTCAAGATGCTAATATACTGAATCAGAGATTCCCCGAGTAATTCCAGGGGATTGCTAAGGGGGTGGAACCCCCTTGCCTGGGGTTTTAGCGGTGTCCCCTAAAGGTATTTCGAGGGCGGGTGGGTGGGAATAAAGCAGTTGCTCTCAAGAGACTTATGGAAGGGGATGGCAACTGAGGACATTAGTATCTGACGGGCAGGACTTGACAGATTGGGTTCCCCAGGTACATCTTGAGCGCAGCCGAAAGGCTCAAACAGATCGGAAGAGGAGCAGTAAATGACCAGCCAGCAAAAGCCACCTGTTGGACAGTGGAATATGCCGCATCGAGCGGTTGTCTTCATTCACGGAGTCGGTGAGCAGGAGCGTGGTGACACCCTGATGGACTTCGTTAGCCCCCTTATCATGTGGATGGAAAAGAGACTATCCCCCAAGTTCCAGACCAAGTTTGGTACCAATACTCCCCGCTTGGACAGCTACCCACGGTTGGGCGGAGAACGGGCCTATGTTCGAATGACCCTGGGAGATCATCGCTTCGAGCTTACCGAAGCTCTCTGGTCCACCTCTTTTAGGCCTCTTCCTAACGATATGCTGATCAAATGGGTGATAAGATTCTTCTTCTTCATGTGGTTTGCCAACTGGAGGAATTTCGTCAGCAGCATTGTGCTCAACCCTTATCAACCAAAGAAACTCTCGGATCCAAAGATACCCTTGTGGCACCCCTTAATAAAAATACGGGGCTTATATACTTGACACGGTTCCATTTATGTGATAGACTTCTTTTGTAATGATTGCTTGGATTGGGGTCTTTCTTCTTGCTGAGCGATACGCTTCAGTTCATCCAGCACTTTCTTGGGAAAGGCTCGCTTTTCCAGTTCTTCGTCTGTCATCTCCGTTGCCTTCTTCTTACTTTTGGTCATAGGAGTCTCCGATGCCTCTAAAATCTATGGACATGATGCAGTTAATGGAACGGTTTCACAAGGAAGAGGAATGTCGCCAAATCCTTGAAGAACTTCGGTGGCCAGAAGGAGCGGTTTGCCCTCGTTGTGAAGGCGAGAAACATGCCTATGATAGTGTGCGGGGTGTCTATGATTGCTACTCATGTGGTTATCAGTTCTCCGTTTTGGTAGGAACCATCTTCCATGATACCAAACTTCCGCTCCGCAAGTGGTTTGTAGCCGTGATGCTTATGGTAGAGGCCAAGAAGGGGATGTCTGCTAATCAGATGAAGCGAGTCCTGGGTGTTTCCTACAAGACCGCTTGGTATCTCTGCCACAGGATACGGGCTGCGATGGCACAGGTCAACCGTGTTTCTCTTTCTGGAACCGTAGAGGTGGACGAAACCTACGTTGGCGGGAAGGTAAGAGGCAAGGGACACGGCTTCAAGGGCAACAAAACCATCGTGGCGGGAGCCGTGCAACGTGGGGGAGATATTGTTCTCCAAGTCGTGGACGACAATGGACGGCGCACCCTTCACGGGTTTATTCGGGATCATACCCTTCCTGCTACTGAGCGCATTATCACTGACGAGTGGGCTGCCTACAAGGGAATCAACGATGCTGATACCCTCCACGAAACGGTGAATCACTCTGTTGAAGAGTGGGTGCGAGGTGACGTTCACACCAACACCGTTGAAAGTGTCTGGTCGCTCTTCAAGCGGTCCGTGGTCGGCTCTTATCATAAGCTCAGTGCTAAGCATCTCGATGCCTACCTTGACGAATTGGAGTGGCGGTTCAACAACCGCAAGAATCCGTTCTTGTTCCGTGATACCCTCATGAAGCTGCTCACTCGCTCAAATGTATCCTACCAAGAATTGACTGCACCCTAGCAAGAAATGGCTCGGCGGGCGCAGAAACCGTTTCAATAAAACCCCTCCAAGTGGCATGATCGTCACGGATGATAAACTTCCAGTCTCTCCTGCCAGTAGGGAGCTTGTCTGCACTGATGGTAACGAGCAATAGCATCTCCATCTCCGGTTCGTTGCTGAAATGATGTCCAAACTGAGGTCTCACTGGCTGACCAAGATGGCTGCTCAAAAAGCGAACTGCGTGATACCGAAGCTCCGACTGCGGCGGGCTCAACTCAGCTATGATAAAGTCGCCGATGAACAGATTCCCGTGGTCGCCAGGGTTGAGTGTCATTCGCTCCGTATTACTTTCTTCCCAAATGAGTGATATGGCTTCGGACTCCATCCCTCCATAGAATGCGACCCCACGTGCTGTAACAACGCTCACGATGCTGGATGAGTTTGTAACTCGTACCCTCAGAGCGTTGAGGACTGTCCCTGCAGGAGCGACGGTAAATGATGGCCTCCCAGACATTGCCTGCACTAACCTCCAAGCCAGTTGTACCGCCGTCATGAAGCACCCAATAGCCGAGAAAATGGCGATGGTTTCTCTGGGCAGTTGGAAGGCTTGCTGTAGGTCGTTGAGAAACAAAAAGATGAGAAGGACGAGGAAGACGGTACCAAGGCTGCAAGAAAGAACGAGAACAATGTTGCCAAGTAAACGTGGCATGGCAGTATTCTACCATGCCCTACCGTGTGTCGTCTATAAACCCCAAAAATACCTCCCTTTGGTCTAATTCCCTTTCACCGCAACGAACCAGATATACCCTGGTGGCACCCTATAGTAAAAATACTCCACTTCCTGCTGCTCCTAGCCTTGTTCGTCCTCGGGCCCATGCTGATTGTCTTGCTCACGGCCCTCCTCTGGATAACAGATACTGTACCTCTCCCGAATATCCTCCCCAACATCGTCTCCACTGCCTTGAAGAACGTCATGAACTACATCGCCAAAGGGTTTGGAGATGCCAGCGCATACATGGAAGACCCCGCCAAGCGCGACGCTATACGGCAGATTACGGAGGATATCCTTGAGCAGTATCAGGCAAACGGCAACTGTAGTGAGGTAATCGTCTTCGCCCACTCCCAGGGTACCGTCATAGCCTTTGACGTCCTGTCCCACAATCCCCAGTTGACGAAATGTAAAACCCTCATGACCATCGGCTCAATCCTCTCACCAATACATAAAATGTATTCCAAGGATAAGCATAAGGTGTTCGAGAAGCCCCTCAATAAGCCACTACGTTGGCTGTTCTTCTACGCACGATTCGACCCAGGGCCCGCCGGCCCCTTGAGCGCCGAGTTTAAGAGTCAAGCCCTAGCACCTGCCGTCAAACTGGAGCAGATTCTGGTCGACAACAGGGATACAATCACCGAGGATCACGTGACCTACTCCTTAAATTGGGGACAGGTAATAAGCCGTCTTTTGGATGAGATGTTCGGCCCTACAGTCCACCATAATCCGTACTATCGTGATAGAAGACAACGTCAGATCGATTTCAATGAGCGAAGGCGGCGGGTTGCCCGGCTGGCCTTATGGCGAACGGTCACCTATTTCTCCCTTATATCGGTGTTCGGTTTCTTTGTAGGGGCCTCCCTGGTCTCCGCCATCCCAGCCACTTCGATGCTCAACTGGCTCATCACAAAGCCTATTGTCGGCCAGTCCGTCAAGTCGCTCTACCGATTGCCTTCTGCCGAAGATGGAAGCATCAAATTTGTAGCGGGCAAGCGTCTAGTGCTCCAGAACGGTGTCCTGAAACTCGATCCTCACCGTAAGAGCTTCGTAGTTGACGTAGTAGACCGCAACGATACTCCCAAAATAGTCCCGCGCCATTTGGACCGAACCCCCCAGGAGCCAAGCCCGAGCGGTTCTCTGACTTACACTACGCATGAATCTAGTCTACACACAGGGGTTGGAAACTTTGTCTTCTGGCAGCCGGTATTTAAACACGTTGTGCTCCCAGCCTTCTTCACCATCCTTTTCGCCATTTTCCTGTTGATTGCCTTCAGATTCTACAGGGACATCCTGTGGAAACGCTCCTATGAAAGCTGGCACGAAAAACGTCACGACGAGTACAAACGTTGGAGAGAGACGCAGCCTTAGCCTGAAATAGGAAGATACCTATTGGCCATTCCTAGTCGTGTCCCGGCGATCGCTTTTGGCCGCAAGATTCCCAAAACTGGCAAAGATTACGAGACGGCGTATGCTTAACGATCTGATTCCCGAGGAAAAACAGGCTCTCGAATATCTCACACATCTGGTTGGTGAAAGATTGGCTGATGGCGTGCTGCCAGATCGAATCGCCGATGAACTAAATCAGTATGTAACGTGGGATTATCATAAAAGGACTCAGTTTGTGCGCAACGTTCAAAGGGAGTTGAGAGCGGCATTCGCGGCATCGCCGGAGGCGCCAAAGAGTTTGGCACCCCAGCGAAGGATTCAGATGCTTTATGGCCTGATTTGGGTGACAGCCGGGTTGTCCGTAGCAGGCATTATCTATCTAAAATCGGCTCCTTTAGCCCTTTACATCATATCTTTGGGCGCGGTCCTTTGGGGGATACTTGAGACTTCACGAGGCTTTATCGGCATCTACCGAAGTTGGGGGCCCTAGGTTGCACTTTTAGTATCAGGCTGCCAGCAAATTGGTTCCGCTTCTCTGGACTTCTCTTTTTCATCACCATGTTAGCGCATTTAGCCTAAAAGGCACGGGATCAGAACCGATGAATACCGCTTTTGAGACTTTGAAACCTTTGAGGCGTTTTGTCACTCTGACCAAAAGGCAAGCCCCAGCAATCCAGGCCCAGTATGAGCACCCATGACAGGAGTAAACTCGCTAATAATAAGCTCCTTATAATGAAAATCAGAGGCAATGTTCTCCTTCAACTCCTCTGCCCCAACGATGTCGTCAGCATGCATGACCGCTACATGGAGATCTGCTTTTCCCACATGTTTATGCATTATGTCAATAAGGCGGCCTACTGCATGGCTACGGGTGCGGGGTCTCTCTATCAGATGCACCTCTCCTTGGAATAGCTCCATGATTGGCTTCATTTTAATAATAGAGGTGGCCCATAGAGCCACCTTAGGTACTCTTCCTCCCTTCCAAAGGTAGAAGAGGGTATCCAAAAACGCGATCACCCTCACCTTCTGTATAACTCTCTGGGCAGCTTGAGTAACGTGCTCCAAATCATGGCCTCTAAGAGCAGCTCCGGCCGATTCCAAGGCTATTAACGCCTGGCCACCGGCAGCCGACCCGCTGTCTAGTAGAGTAATGGGTGTATTGGGTAGAGACTCTTTGGCCATTTCCAGGGCGACCTTAGCCGACTGGTAGGAGGCGCTAAGCCGCGAGGCTACGGTTAGGCAAAGGATACCTTCAGCGTTGTCGCTAGCCCGGCTAAAAACCTCAAGAAAGCTTCCCGGATCTGGTGCCGAGGTTACAGGCAAACTATCGGAGGTCCTTAGCAAACGGTAGAATTCGGACGGCTCAAGGTCATACCCGTCGAGGTAGGTTCTCCCCTGAAACGTCAGCTTCATAGGCACGATGTAAAGCCCGTACTCGCCTGCCACGTCTCTTGGAAGAGAGAGGGCGCTATCGGAAACTATTGCTGTTTTGGCCTTGAGTCTCAAGGAACCTCTTCAGCAGCTAGCAATGACAAAAAGCTTGAAGAACTATAGACCGTTATTTCGGAAGGCCCACCTAGGCTCCTATTGTGGGAGTAGTGATTCTTCCGTACCACCTAGCCTATGCTCTAAGAGCGCGGGGCTCAAGAGAAGAATCACCGAGACCATAGAGAAGAAGAGCATGCCCATATAGCCACTGTTTCCTTCATAGCTGAGCCAGATTAGCATAGCCAGCGCCGGCGTTGCTACTAACAGCAAGACGGCTTTTATCACACGTTGGCCTATGCGTAAAAAGAGGGCAGTGACCAGAGCCAGACTAAGAAACACTAGTGCGATGGCACCGCCAGTCTCGGTGAACTGGGGATTTGCGGACTCAACCAAGGGTCTGCGGCTCTGAAAATAGAGGAGCCAGTAGGTTAGAAATGGAAAAGGCAAGGTGGTCAATGATGCCAGAAGCCAGTCTCTACGAACAACCTTGGAGAATATCCATAAACCCAACCACATGGCCACAGGTATATACACCAAGGCTGCTATGTAAACAGGAATTCCCATGGGTAGAGATCCTTTTGTCACTAAACTCCAGGCACCGTACGCTAAGGCAGATAGGGCGAAGACCCAGGATATGCCCGGGGCTATGAGACAGTACCCTAACCAGGGATATGACCAGTTGGGCCGATCCTTCATCCAGCCTAAAAAGCTGACCAAAGCTGTAGCAACCAACAGAACCGATACCCAGAGAACCTCGCTCCAAAGATTAAAGGCGAAAAGGAGAGCGAAAAGCAGGTGTGGTGTTATGGCTAGAGAAATATCCAGCCACGAGCCTCTACTATGGACCTCGTAAAGGCCCCTGGCAATGGATTTAGGCTGGCCAAAGTGCTTTAGAGCTTGGTGGAGGGCGTCCTTTGGCGGCATTCCCTTCTCTATTAGCTCCTGGGCGCGATCCTCCACGTGTCCCTGGAGTTCTCGTAGGACCTCCCTCTCCCTCACCGGCTCCAGGTGCAATTGCCTACTCAAGCCATATAGGTAACCACGAAGTTGAGCTTCCAATATTTTATAGCTCCCTTTTACAAAAGCCTCGGCCGTGCTACCAAATTTACTGCCCTAGAGAACTCTTGCCATTCTTCAAGCATATATGAAAGAGCATGCCTACCCCTATCGGTAATAAAATAGTATCGCCTCTGCTGCCCCCCAGGAGTCTGATTCCACTCACCAGACACCAACCCCTCTTTCTCCAGGCGATGCAGCGCTGGATAAAGAGTTCCTTCCTTGAAGAGGAAGTAACCGCTACTTCGGTTTTTCATCTCTTTCACTAGTCGATACCCATACATGGGCTCTTGGGACAGCATGGCCAAAAGTAAGGTCTTGGTGCTTCCCTTTAATAGCATCTTTTGATGCATCCTCTATCTCTCCTTTTATATCCAATTGTCACAATTATTTTGTTGTCACAATTATCTTGTGACTAGACACGATAGTCAAGACATTGACTTTACAGAACACAGATGCAAGACTATATGCCGCAGCCTGACAAAAGCATAAGAAACGACCTATGAGCTATGAGGTATAGAAAGGCCGTGCTCTAGCCATGTCTGAAGCGATTCTCCGAGTAGAGAACCTCCGTACTCAGTTTTTCTCCAAACAGGGCGTGGTAAAGGCCGTCAACGGCGTTACCTTTCAATTAAAAAAGGGGAGCATCCTGGGCGTAGTGGGGGAAAGCGGCGCTGGTAAATCAGTAACAGCCCTCTCCATCCTTCGACTGGTCCCCTTCCCTGGCCGTATTGTCCAGGGCTCCATCCACCTGAACGACATAGACCTTATGGCTCTAAGCGACGAGGAGATGCGTAAAATCCGAGGTAAGGAGATCTCCATCGTTTTTCAGGACCCAATGGCGGCCCTTAATCCAGTAATGTCCATAGGAACACAGGTTGAAGAGATACTGCTGACCCACTCTGCCATGAGCAAGAGGGCTGCCCAGGAGGTGTCCATAGACCTGTTGCGTCAAATGGGACTCCCAAACCCTCGGCACGTACTCAACCAGTACCCTTTCCAACTCAGTGGCGGCATGGCCCAGAGGATTATGCTAGCCATAGCCTTAGCCATGAATCCCAAGATTCTGATAGCCGATGAGCCTACGTCTAACCTGGATGTGACCCTTCAGGCCGAGATACTCCTCAGGTTGAAGAGGCTCAAGGAGGAGCAGGGATCCTCCATAATACTCATAACGCACAATATGGGAGTCATAGCCCAAATGGCGGACGAGGTAGCCGTGATGTACGCTGGGGCAATCGTTGAGTACGCTAGTACACGGAACCTGTTCCAACGGCCATCTCATCCCTATACGTGGGCGCTATTTCAGACCCTACCACGTTTAGATGGTGATCCTAATAGGCAGCTCAAACCTCTGCGGGGAACACCACCGAGTCTCATAGACCTGCCAGACCAGTGTCCCTTCCTGCCCCGCTGTCCCAAGGCCATCAACACCTGCCGTCTCGACCCTCAACCAGCCTTGGTGGAGATTGAGCCCAACCACTATGTAGCCTGCTACAACGTGGTGAAATACCAGTGAGACTAGAGGCCTGTAAGATAACCCCCTCCACACTGCACCCTGAAGGGGCAGCATAAGCCCCCCACACTTCAGGATGGCGTAGTTTTTGATAGGCTTTAGTAAGAGAAACTGTCAACTGAGGCCCATCTCTCTTGCCACCTCCCTGAACCCCTCCAGGGAGCCCTCGATAGTCCTGTCATCTACACAATATGATATGCGGAAATGTCCTGGAGAGCCGAAGCCTCTGCCTGGTACCACCAGCACGTTACGTTTCTGCAACGCTGTCACAAAGGCCACGTCGTCTTCTGTCGGCGTTTCAGGAAACATATAAAACGCCCCTTGCGGCTTGACCATGGAGTACCCCATCTTCGTCAGGTGACGATAAAGGTGGTCTCTCTTCTTCTGATACGCGCCCACATCTATGGTGACGCCCTGAAGACGACCAACGATATGCTGCATAAGGGCGGGGGCATTTACAAAGCCGAGGGTACGGTTGCAAAAAGTAAGGCCATCTACCATCTCCCGCCGCCCTGGATAACTTGGATGCACGGCTATGTATCCGATGCGTTCTCCCGGCAAAGCCAGGTCCTTTGAGTGGGACGTGGCAATGATGCTCCTGACGTGATGGGACGCAACGTGAGGATAATCTAAGCCGTCATAGATAATCTTGCGGTAAGGCTCATCGCTGACCAGGAAGATTTCCCTATCTAGCTCCATCTCCTTTTGCCTCAAAACCTCTCCCAACCCTCGAAGGAGATCGGCCTTATATACAACCCCGGTTGGGTTATTGGGCGAGTTGACGAGCACCACCCTAGTCCTTGGATTGATGGCAGCTTCAAGGGCCTTCAGATCAGGGTTGAAGGCTCCATCGGTGGGGATGACCTTGCATACGCCGCCGTGGTTGTCGGCATAGTACACGTACTCCACGAAGTAGGGCGCGAAGACGATAACCTCGTCTCCAGGGTCAAGGAGCGTCTTTAGAACCACGTTTAGGGCGCCGCCCGCTCCCACTGTCATAATAACCTCGTTGGCAGAGTAGCCCAGGCCAGTCTCTTTGCGTAGCTGTTCAGCCACCGCCTGCCGGGTCTCCGAATATCCTGCGTTGGGCATATAGCGATGCATCCCAGGCAGTGGACTCTCCGCCAGTCTCTTAAGCTCACGCCTGAACTCCGGCGGCGGCTCCATGATAGGATTGCCCAAAGAGAGGTCGAATACCTTTTCTTCTCCGTACTGCTGCTTGAGGGATATGCCCTGCTCGAACATGCGGCGTATCCACGAGCCTTCGGCCATGAACTGGCGAACCTTTGTTGATATGCCCATAGTGTTTCCCTCGCCTATGCGCCTATTTGAAACGCTGATAGCATAGACCACATAGCACTACATGGGCAAGACCGATAAGAGTTGACACCCAAGTCCCTCTAAGCTAATCTCTGCTGTAGAGGTTTGTTCCAGGGGCCTGTAGCTCAGTGGTAGAGCGGTCGGCTCATAACCGATTGGTCGCAGGTTCGATCCCTGCCGGGCCCACATCGCCAAAGGGAGACAGAGATGGGGACTTTTAGGCATCGCATTGAAGTGATTGCCCCCGACGGCAGGCGAAGGGAAGCCATAGAGGCGGTGGTTGACGACGGTGCAACCTACACATGGCTGCCCAGGTCTCTCCTTCAGGGTCTGGGTATTCCTCCGGCCTTCCGCTTTCCCTTCGCTCCCGCAGACGGAATACGAACAGAACGAGAGGTAGCTGAAGCAAGGGTTCGCTTGGACGGCCAGGTGCGCACGACTCTTGTGGTCTTTGGCGACGAGGGAACGGTGCCAGTTTTGGGCGCCCATGCCTTGGAGGCCTTTGGTGTAACTGTTGACCCCGTCAACCGGAGGTTGGTTTCCACACCCGTCCTGCTGCTAGGGTTTGTGGATGCCTGACTGGAGTAAGACTAGGTGCCCGTCGGGCCCACTTTTAGAAGCATTTGTGAAAGCGGTGTGAGGTATACGAGTGTCTGATCTACGCATCGTGAAGGCGAACTTGCTGCGAAGTTCCGAGCAGAGTGACGATACCTTGTGCGCTACAACACTTGGGCAAAAAGCATGACGCAGGCGGTAATTACAGCCGTTCTGACGGTTGCTATTGGAACTCTGGTCTTTGTCCTGGGCCAAATGGTACTGGTGCTCTTTATTGAACGCATACGACTTCAAGCCAGAACCATTGAGGAAATTGCAGAGGCGATCGTTCAGCACGCGCCGGAATATTCAACTCTCATTATGAGAGACGAATCATTGCCGACCGAAGAACACGAACGACTCATGAATGCGTCCGATGAGATTAGAAGACTTTCAGCTCGTCTCCGCGCATCAGCAGTGACCCTCCGATATTACCAATTCTTCCAAGCACTACGGCTGGTTCTGCCAAAAAGCCATGTGATCAAAGCTTCGAGCAGCCTAATAGGTTTGTCCAACGTCATCCCGCCTCGAGACCAATTCATGATCAGTGATGGTAGAAAGTTTCGTGAAGAGATAGAAGAATATCTGGACATTAAAATTCCCAAACCCCAGACGTTGAGTTCAAAGGAGGGTTCTGTTGGACACTTGTAAAGGCCAGCACCTAGACCGTTAAATATAGATGAAGCTCAACGCTGGGTTGAGTTCTGGTTTCTGTACTTTCTGTCCACGGTCTTGCGTTTTTAGGGACATGGTTATATAAGATGTCTAAAAGATTCTTCGCCACCACTTTGTTATCCGCCCTATTTGGGTTACTCTTCCTCATTGCTTGTGCCAGGCCGTCGCCCACGCCTACGCCCGCGGCGTCCGAGCTAAACACCATCATCGCCTCCACCGACCTGGCGGTAGGGCAAAACCGCTTCGTATTCGCCATCCTGGACAACGAAAGGAGGGCCATCAAGGAGCAGGAGGTAACGGCCGCCTTCTTCCTGGACACCAAACCCCAACCAGAGCCAGGGGAAGTCGTCAAAGCCACGTTCCGCCCGTGGCCTGCCAGCGTCGCTGGCGTATATACGACCAACGTCACCTTTGATATATCAGGGATATGGTCTGTCAGGGTAACGGTTCCAGGAGAGGACAGCCGCCAGCCAGCCCCCGCCTTCTTCGAGGTGAAGGAAAGGACATCGGCGCCTTCTCTCGGTACTCCACCGCCTGCGAGCCGAAACAAGACCGCCAGGGACGTGGCCAAGCTGGAGGAGATAACCACCGCCCACCCCCCCGACCCAGATCTGTATCAGATGACCGTCGCCGAAGCTATCAAAAGTGGTAAGCCTACCCTGATAACCTTCGCCACCCCCGCCTTCTGCCTGTCGGCCACCTGCGGCCCCCAGGTGGACGTGGTTCAAAAACTGAAGGACAGATACAGGGATAAGGCAAACTTCATCCACATAGAGATCTGGGACAACCCTGAGGAGATGCAGGGGGACCTCAGCAAAGGGCGCATCAGCCCCATCGTCGAGGAGTGGGCGCTTATCACCGAGCCCTTCACCTTTCTGGTCAACCGAGATGGGCTGGTGGCAGCCAAGTTCGAGGGGTTCACTACTGGAGAGGAGCTGGAGACCGCTCTGTTAACACTGATGCAATAGATCAGAGGGGTCAATCCTTGATTCCAACGATGACCAAGTCTTCCCCTTCCTCTTTGTAAGAAACGTATAACGGCTGTCCTTGAATCTTGTGCTCTCTGAGGTGAGCTGGGGTAAAGCCGAGAAAATGCCCGCCTTTACCCTTAAAATGCCATACCTTGCCCTTCACATCCTCCATAGTCAATGTGTCCACATTCGAGATAGAGGAGGCTTGGACATCTACTACGTAGCCGTACATGGCCTCGGCCTCCTGACCCCCTACCTTCTCTTCGTTGGATGAGCAGCCTCCTAAGGTACTGGAGGCCAACAAGGCAGTTACCAATGCCATGAGGAACAGCCCTTTTCTAAAGGAAACCTTTAGCAGGGGCAATGCCATTCGGGTCGAAGAGTTCACCGGTTTTAGAGAAATCAATAAAGGGCCTTTGACTGGATGATTATGTCTCTATATCAGAGGTCTCGGAATATTCTACCCCTTAAGCAGTGGGTTATTCAACGACATCGAAATACAGGCTAGAGGCATCGGGGATTATATAACAAGGCTGCGGTAGAAGGGGTTGCAAATTTGTGCTACTATCGTTGGAGCCATATCCCAGGGTATGTGCGGCGTGGCGCATTCGTCTAGCGGCCAAGGACGCCGCCCTCTCAAGGCGGAAACCGCGGGTTCGAATCCCGTATGCGCCACCAAGCTATTCTCCGCCCCATTTGTTGAAGCTAAAATCACCCGCAGAACCTCGGAGATTACTTAAAAAGCTAACGGATAGCTAACCGAACTTTTCAATAGCCTCTTTTTCACGTCTGGGGACAACCAACTCGTCAAAGCGATTGGCGGCGGCCTCTTGAAGTCCTGGGGCGACATGGCTGTAGGTATCCAAGGTGATCCCTATGCTACTATGCCCCAACCTCTCTTGAACGATTTTCGGATGTATGCCTTGCTTTAACATGATTGAAGCATGGGTATGCCTTGCATCGTGAAGGCGTATAACCTTAAGACTGGCGCGGGCGGCAAGGGTTGTCCATGCACGGGTGACTGTATTAGGGCGCAACGGCTTACCGTCCAAGGTACTGAAAATCAAATCACCATCTCCTAGGGGTCTGCCCAGAATGTCCCGATCTAACTTGCGCATCTCATGGTACTGTTGGAGTAGTAATGTCGCTGATGGTGGTAAGGCAATCGTGCGCCGGCTCTTGGCTGACTTAGGCTCGGTGAATAAATAGCTTCCGTCCTTAAGGTGGTGTAAGCTCCGATTGACATAGACTTGGCCTAGCATGAAGTCCACGTCCTGCCACCGCAGGGCCAGAAGCTCAGAACGCCTCATGCCAGTAAATAGGGCAGTGTAGAAGAGGCTGTGATAGGGCGTATCTTTGGCAGCCTCTAGAAAGCGGGCCAGCTGGTCCTCGTCCCATGTCTGCATCTCTGTGCGCCTGGCCCTAGGCGCGCTGACAGCATCGGCGGGATTTCTCGAAAGCAGCCCCCATTTAACCGCTGTTTTCAGGGCCACATGTATTACGGCATGGTGGTATTTCACTGTCCTAGCGCTAAGACCATCGTTTAGCTTAGCGGTATAGTGCTTCTGAAGGTGCTCTGGCCGCAACTGAGTTAGTGGTATGCCGCTAAGAGTGGGCATAAAATGCACACGGACTATGCTTTCATACCGCTCAAAACTACGTGGCGTTAGGTTGGGCTTCGCATAATCCTTTAGCCAGCGCTCAAGATATTCAGCAAGCGTTATCCTACCCGGCTTCATAAAGGTGCCTGTGTCAAGCTGGTGCAGTAAATCGGAGAGGCGTTTTTCTGCCTCTCTCTTTGTGCCCTTGACGCTGATCCATTGCTGCCTGCGCTTGCCTGTGGACGGGTCAATCCCCAGATTAAGGACGATGGTATAACTATCCTTGTATCGCTTGATTACATGCCCTCTCATGGTAATCCTCCCTTTCTTGTTGGAACTCAGATTAACTGGAAAGACCTCGCCACTACGACCGGACTTACAGAGGCAATCTGGGGCTGTAGTAGGTGGCGATCCTCATACCGAACCCCGACAAGCACTACCTTCGCTAATTTCCCGAACCAAAAAACAGGGCGGGCGATAAAGGTTAGGTCATTCCACCCCCAGAAATCAAAGCCAATAACTTTTTCTAGGTAAATAGGTTGGTAAGTATCACATACCAAATCTACAATCGAACCAGGTATGACTTTGTCTCCTTTTTGGGGTATCAGGTGTCGGGGATAGCGGGGGGCGCGATAGTTACCCCCACGTTTCCCCAGCTTTATACCTGGGCTTCGCACGGAAAAGCGCACTCGGAAATCTTTACGGTGGTGTAGTGGTTCCCATTCTCGTGGATGCTCCTGAGTCTTTCGCTCATAGATGGCAATCATGAAATCATTGGTAATTGCATAGGTATCATGATTAACAAGGTCACGAGCCCTTGAACTAAGGGGGGCTATGATGACTGAAATTCAGCCACAGGGCACTCTGGAAACACTTTTGGTTGACCGCATTGTATCCAGCTTGTGGAGGCTGAAGAGGGCGCTAAGGGTAGAGAGGGCTAACATGGAGTATGAGTATGAAGATAAGCTCACAGAATCATATAGCTTCGGCCCTAAAGGTGAGCAGGAAGGCCCGTTGTGCCTTGGTAGACATGCTCAGCGGGGAAACTACCGAGAAGATTATGAGATACGAGACTGCTGTTGAAAGGCAAATCTACAAGGCCCTTTACGAACTCATAAGGTTGCAGATGGCGAGGCAGGGAGAGAAACCCCCAGCGCCGGTAGCTATAGACGTAGAAGTGTCCCACGGGGGCTAATAGGTTCGTTTAGCAATTTCAGTTTTGATTCTTGCTAATGATTTAGGAAATTCTGGGAGCAACTTTTTGTCTAAAGGAATAGCCAATGGGCAGATGGGCTTGGTCGAATAGAAGCACGGTTGAGGAATGCCTCTCGATAGACATACCCTGGCTTTCCAGACACGATTATTTCTGCGGGTTCAACGGCGGGGGAATCCAATGGAAGAACTCCCTGGGCGAGGTGACCATCAGCATCGGCATTCAGGTATCTTTGATTGGAGACCTTGGCGGAAACTATCTCCGACTTCAATATACCCAAACCAGCCATTCAGGAGAAAAGGCCGCACTGGACTATAAAGTTGAGCTGGTAAACACATCCTGCAATTACGGCGGTGTGAGATACTGGTTTATCTGTCCCCTGGTGGTCAACGGCAAAACCTGCAGCAGGCGGGTTGCCAAGCTCTACCTTCCGCCAAGAGGCAAATACTTTGGCTGCCGCCAGTGCTATAGCTTGACCTATCGGAGCTGCAAGGAGCATGACAAGCGGGTGGATGCCCTGAGAAGGTTGCCTCCTCAAGACCTGCTGAAGCTGGCAAAGGCTGGTAACGGTAGCCAAGCCCTGCTAGCATTAAAGGCTGGGACGAAGCGCTTGGGACGTCTCTAAGTCGTCCTCATCGATCGCACTCTATCCTCCTCATAGATTCCTTGTTGCTGGATACGCAGTCCATGATTAGTTGTGTTCAATGTGCTATGCTATTGCCATCGGAGGAGTTCAAGCCTTTTCCCATGCCTATTAGGGGGTCATGCTTGGAGGCTGTTTGGAGAGCACGCTGCTTGAGGCGATTAAGACCAAGGTTAAAGAGAAGGGCTACCATTTTACACTTCATGCTGGGGACCGCATGACTGAAAGGCATGTTTCTTGTTTCTGTTAGGGAGGTTGAGGAGGCCATTTTGAGTGGTGGCGCTGAGGTTATAGAGAACTATCCTGAAGATACACGAAGCCCAAGTTGCTTGGTTTTGGGTCTAACGAGAGGGGGTCGGCCATTGCATATACAATGCACCTATCCGCCTAATGTAGCGATTATAACGGCCTATGAGCCAAAGCCTGAAGAATGGATTGACTGGAGAGTAAGGAAGGGAGGCAAGCCATGAGAAGATGCCCATTATGTAGTGGGGAACTAGAGGAGAAGACGGTTACTCATCCCCAGGAGTATAAGGGGAGAATCATTATTCTGGAGAATGTACCCGCTGAGGTATGCCGCCAGTGTGGTGAGGTGCTGCTGCGCCCCGATGTCCTGGAGAGAGTGCAAGGATTGGTATGGTCTGAGTCAGCACCGAGGCGCATTGCCCAGGTGCCGGTATATGACTTGGCCGAGGTAACTTGAGGAGAACGCCTTGTCCGGACTCTTCAAGGATAGCAGGCGCAAGTCAACGAGAGATGCCCACACGGAGAGAGAGTACCAAAGTAGAGCTAAAGCTGGAAAAACACTAGCCTCTGAGTTTGGCGTGTATCCCTATTACAGGCTTGTTTGGTCTGATGTGCTTAAGCATGCTGTCCCTGGCAGACGTCATGGGGTGCGAGCTGTGGTTGGTTGATGAACAATTCTATCGCGCGGCGAGTTCCAGCTTTAAGTTGGTGAAATGGCTAGGAGAGATTGATGTGGGGAGGAAATCATGCCTGATGTTGTCATAGAGAATCCCATCCTAAATTCACCTTTTGAGGAGCCCATTCGCCACTTCAAGTTCTCTGAGGATGGGGGATCACTAACGAGATCGTTAACGAGCGCCGTACCAGCGCCTACTTCATCCCCATTCCACCGCTAAAGAAGAGGAGGCGACAGCTAGCCTTTGACACGGAGTGGACCAAGGACTGCATCCAGGAGAACATCTTTATCAATCAGGTTAGAGGCAGGGTTTCGATATGGCGGCGAGGTGGCTATCAGGGGGTGACGAAAGTTACTCGGCGCCTCTTGGACTACTGGCGGGACACCGAGCGCGACAACAAGCTGTTCTTATGACAGATACAGACCGCTGAAACGGCCATCTACATCACCGAGGTGGCCAACAGGTACGGAGACACCTGGATTGACAATCACCTGCGCCAAGCCAGCGCAGAGGACGCCAATCCGCTCCTATAATGCAGATGGGGCCCCCATATAATCGGCACGTGGCTTTACCCGATGAACGCCACCGCCTCAATCTCGATCAAGAAGTCCGGGTTCGCCAATTGGGAGATGAATACCAGCGTGCTCGCCGGAGCTGTGTCCTCACTACCGATGTACTGGGTACGAATGCAGCGGTACTCTTCCAGGTCTTGTGGGCGGGTCATGTACACCGTGATCTTCACCGGGTCGTCAGCGGAGGCACCAGCAGCCCGCAGGCAGGCCTTCAAGTTGGTGAACACTTGGTTGGCCTGGGCAGTAAAGTCACCCTTGCCCACGGTACTACCGTCTGGCGCCCGGGCCACTTGCCCCGCAATGTACGCCATACTGCCTGCCCTAACCACGTAGTGGTAGCCGTGAGGCGCACCCACGTTCGGGGGATTCGATCGCTCGATTGGCATGCCCAATCCTCCTGATTGTTAACTCCCTTAGCGCTGCTTGAACTCCTTGTCGGGATCGTCCGCCGTCACCGTTACGGCGGCCACGTCAAAGACCCGCTTTCTCCCGCAGCCTCTGAAGCCGCCCTTCTTGTCGGCCATGATACCCGAGAAGAGCCCGACCTTCTCGGCCTCAAAAGTTGCAAACTTGCCGGTAACAGTCTCTCCCGTTTCCTTGATGACCACCTTTACTGCCATTGTTCGCCTCCTTCGCCGATAATCTTGCGTTACCTTGTCCGTGACGTGCCAGCCTACGCTGGCTCCTTCTCTCCAAGCTGGGCCTCGAGTTCCGAGAGGCGCTCCGCTACTGCCTTCTCCCGCTGCCACCGCTCTGTGACGTCGCGCATAAAGGCAGCGGCACCCATGGGAGAACCGCCGCTGCCATCCAGCAAGACAATGGTGAACTCCAGGGAAAGGCGGGTGCCATCCTTCCTCGTGCCAGGCACAGCCAGCAACCCCTGATTGTACCTGGTGACACCCGTGGCCATAACCTTGCGGTAACCCTCCCAGTGTCGCTGGCGGAAACGCTCCGGGATGATCAGGTCAAGGGTCTGCCCTATGGCTTCGCTAGCATCGTAGCCGAAGATGGCCTCGGCCCCAGAGTTCCATAGCCGGATCACTCCGTTCTTGTCGGCAACGATAATAGCGTCCCGAGCATTGTCTACGATCTGTCTGTATAGCTGGTCACGAAAGTATGAAACCATGGTTGGCTTTTCTTTCACACACGATTCTACGTTCAACCAAGGCCGCACAAGTAACGACTTTCTATAAACGCCTTCAGCGCCATGGCGCTGTTATGCTGGGCGTCCCTGGCAGCAAAGACCAGGGTGACCTTTCCTCTCTGCGCCTTCTCCGCCAGCTCCTGAAGCGCAGCCTGCTTGTTGAGTGTCTTCAACTCCGTCTCATACCACTGCTGGAACTCCTCCCATCGCTGCGGGTCATGGCTGAACCACTGGCGCAAATCGTGGCTGGGAGCCAGCTCCTTCAACCAACCCGCCAGGCCTGCGACTTCTCGGCCGACTCCTCTTGGCCATAAGCGTTCCACGAGATAACGCTCGCCATCATCCTCGCTGGGTAGCTCGTACATGCGCTTGACTTGAATCATAGCAGCGAACCTAGAAGGAAGCGCCTCTTACGAGCATGACGCCGAGGGCCAAGATGGCCAGCGCCAGCAACAGGTTGATGCGGGCCATCCAGGAGACTACTCTGCGCTGGCGCAGGATCGCTTCTTCGCCTCTCGAAGCTCCCCGCAAGGACTCCAGGCCTCTGGTGAGCCGTGGCCCTAGGACAAAATCGTGGATTACACTCAGTGCCAGAACAAGAGCTACCAGAACCACCTTGACCCTCAGGGTCTGGTAGAACCAGCCCTTTCCCCTGACTAAGTCCATGGGGTACACTCCTCGTTCCAGAAGAATCCATATACCAGTGCCGACTATCGCTATCAAAGCACCCCAGGCAACGACTCGAAATCTCCGCGCTGCCGAACCCAGGATGCGAGCCCCGGAGCCTGGTGGCTCCCCAACACTTCTTGTCACTGGTACCAGGACCATCGCCAAGAACAACATTCCTCCTAGCCATATGATGGCGGCCAGCACGTGAATATAGGCTGCTAGCTGGTACATCTGCCATTAACCCTGGCTATGAAGCCCACCCCAGTCACCGAGATAAGCAGCCGAGTCTTCACAACGAACAGGCTTCTACACGCTAAAGTAACCATGCCATTTCCCTTTGACCTCTAAGGCTACCACACTATCAGGGAGCATATGGCCTATATCGTAGTAGCCACACAGCCGCCAGGATTTCCCAAAGGATACCCAATGAGGCGGCGACAACGCCTACCGGTACTCCTGCGTTGGGCGATCCAAGGATGATCCACATGCCGAGCTCCGCGATGGTCAAGAACGCTGCACCTATCCCTAGCCAAGCTAGCCATCGTAAGAATTTTTGGCCGGGCAAAAGGGCCAGGCTCGTGAGTCCGACTGTTGGTGCCCGCAGGGCTGTCGACACGCCGCCAAGGCTCGTCGCGCCCCTCGCCATATAGTAAATAGCCAAGGCCGCCGTGCGGTTCGTTTCGTCAGCGCTCCCATAGAGTTGTGCCACCACCGTTAGCGCGGCAGCCGCTAGGGACCCTGTGACCACTACTACCACGCTGTCCAATATCCCTGCTGCGGCACCAAGCATTGCGTAGGCCCTCTTTCTTTCCTTGAGAGCCTGATAGAGCGCCAGCCAAAAGGGGATGAGGAGGACGTAACTAAGGACCTGCCCGCCCAGCACGAATTGCAGCTTTCGGGTGTGTAACGTAATGAGGCGGATGCCCTCGGAAGGCTCGAGGTCAAAGACGTCCGCAATACCCGTCGGGTTCCAGACGTAGCCAGCCATCTGGATGATGCCAGCAGCCAGAAAGCAAGCCCCACCAATTCTGAACAGGGCCTTATCCTGCGTCTGATGGCCTTCACGGTGGCTCATTTAGGCGAGTCCTTCGCTTTCTTTCACCTGGAACGGTCATGCGTGCTAACAGTGAGCCTCAAATTCCGTGAGACTAGCTCAACGCTCCCTATAACTTGACCCGTGGGAGGAAACGGCCGGTTCGGCTCATGTATTGGAGATACTGGTCGCCGAACTTTTCTATCAGGAAGCGCTCCTCCAATCCGACCCTAGTGTAAACCACTGTACCCATTGCAAGCCAGAACGCACCTATGGTCCAGTTGGCCGAAATAAGAAATGCCGCCGGGGCTATCAACAGAACGGCTGTGTACATGGGATGCCGCATCCAGCGGTGGGGACCGTCGGTAACAAGACTGTGGGCTTCCTTAATTCCCACCGATTCGGACCAGTTTGCCCCCAGGGCGTGATGACTCCAAGCGAAGAGGACGAGAGACGCGGTGCCGGGGATGGCACCGATGGAACGCAGCCACAATGGTAGCGGCAGTGCAGAATATCCCAACAAGTCAGGGGCGAGCACGTAAAGGAGCGAAGCAGCCAGCGTTGGCAGGTACAAGACCCAAAGGAGGACTAGACTGACATTGCCCCTCTCCTTGATGGCGAACTTGCCGCCCACCCTTCGCACCTTCCACGCGAAGTACATCCTCAAAGACAGGCCCAGAAGGGTACCGGCAGCGAAAACTACTCTGAATACCAGATCGGGCGTCAACGCAGATAGTCCTTTCGCCAGGATGGTGTACGAACTTACTCACTCCCTTCGGGCGACGGTCCCGGCTTCAAGGCTGGTGAAACCGGCCTTCTTCCCCCCAGAACGCCTTGGCTTCGTCCACGATGTCCGGGGTAACCTCAGCGAGCCCTTGGCTTGCTGCATACGCCTCGATAGCCTTGACCACCATCCCCCGGACAAAAGCAGGGACGCGGTCCATCCTTTCCTTGGCCTCTGCTGTCCAGGCCATCGCGCTCGTTGCCCGGGCCGAGCCCTGCGCCCACTGACCGTACTTAGCC
>JACQTT010000047.1 GCA_016210665.1 Chloroflexota bacterium
AGAGTGAGGTGCTTGGGCCTCTGGTAAAAGACCCAGAAGAGTTCAAAGGTCGGTCTATCTGGACTGATAGCAAACCGAATAAGGAGCCTTTTACAGAGGTGGAACTAGTTCATCCCTCTCCCAAGGTTCTCCGTGGTTTCACCACCGCCGTATGGAATCAGAGAAGCGAGCTGATAGGCCACCTTGTAATGTACACAGACATTACCCCGTTGAGGAAAATTGAGCAGCAGATGATTCAAGGCGAGCGGATGAGGGTTATGGGACAACTGGCCAGCGGTATTGCCCACGATTTCAATAATAGTTTGGCAGCTATCATGGGTTTCAGTCAGCTACTTTTGAGCAGAAAGCGCCTCTCTCCGGATATAAAAAGAGGGTTAGAGGTGATCCAAAGTGCCAGTCAGGGAGCAGCCCAGGTGGTGCGGCGTCTTCAGGCCTTTAGCCGGCCATACAACATCAATGACCTGGAGGAGGTAGACGTAAATCAGGTTTGCAGAGACGCTCTGGAGGCTACTCGCTTTCATTGGCAGAACGAGGCCGGGAAGATGGGCATCGAGAAGACGACCTCCTTGGAGCTTTCATCTGTTCCCCACATCATAGGGATTGCTGCTGAACTTAGAGAAGCCCTGGTGAATATAATTATTAACGCCTCGGACGCCATGCCCCAGGGAGGGGACATTATTTTGCGGACGTGGAGAGAAGAGGATGAAGTATGCATATCCGTAGGAGATACGGGAATTGGTATGACTGAAGAGGTGAAGGAACATATCTTTGAACCTTTCTTTACTACCAAGGAAACTCATCAAGGTACGGGACTTGGCCTTAGCATTGCTCGACAGGCCGTAGAGCACCACCAGGGCAGCCTTAAGGTAAACAGCCAGGTCGGTAATGGAAGTACCTTCACGATAAGAATTCCCATCGCTAAAGGCGCAAGGGTTCTGAAAAAACCACCAGTGAGAGGATTACCTGAACGCCGATTAAAGCCCTCCCGAATCCTGGTCATCGAGGACCAACCAAATGTACAAGAGGTTCTAAAGGCGATGCTGGAATACCTGGGTCAGGAGGTCAAATTGGTGCCCAACGGACTAGAAGGTCTAAACACCATGGCGCAGGATCAGTTTGACCTAGTGCTCTTAGACTTGGCGATGCCTCAAAGGAATGGCTGGCAGGTGCTGGATGAAGCGAAAGAGCGCCTCGTGTCAACGCCAATAGTACTGGTAACCGGCTGGGGCCATGAGGTATCACTAGATTACGCCCGTTCTCATGGAGCTAGCGGGGTGTTGCCCAAGCCCCTGAGTATGCGTGCCTTAACTGATATTTTGCAAGCAACCCTTGGCTCAAGGGAGGTTTAGCGTATCGCCTGCTAAACGACTCGACTTAAGGACTTCCTAGAAGCTGTTGCATAATTCTGGAGTGGAGGGTGCCAGCGAACGAAGTTCGAGGTGGGCGGGGAGGGAAAAACACCGTTGTGAGGTGTGGATTGGCGATGGAACCGAATTTTGCAATAGGCTCGAGAGTCGTAGATTGCCAATCCTTTGATAAATCTCCTGGAAGGCAGAGACTTTGGCCCGCATTTCCCATATTGAATTTCACCTCTAGATAGTGACCTGCGGTAGAACAGCTTCAGAAGTGAAGCTTTCCTGGAGGGACCCAATGGGTGAAAAGGCCAGAGAGGCGCTGAAGCTGCGATTCGACAAGCGACTGAGGCTGGAGTTCCGCGAGGCCAGGATCACCTCGGATGCCGGGCTGCTGGCTTAGGGCCGGTTCTGCAGCATGAATGCGCCGGAGCGGATGCAACAAGTCTTCTTTGTAGTCCAGTTCCAAGATGGCATCGAGGTCAACAAGAAGACGGTACAGGAGCTTGCCACCTGAACCAATTTCCACACCTATTGACGGAAGCTCGAAAGTGGCGGAAGATGACACAGGCATTGGAGGGAGTAGTGGAATGGGCTTTTCCCTTCGGGTTTTGAAAGCTGTTCTCTTGGCCGTTGTTGCCGCCCTGTCTGTGGTAGTCGCCCTGCCTATGGCCGTCTTATTCTGGATCATGTGGCCCTGGACCCTCGTCTTCCAAAGGTTCTCCCAACCGGCCCAGGCTGGTGAGGAGCCGCCCCAGGTAGATAATGCAGCATCCCAGATTTCCATAGAGAATCTCCTTGGTTTACATGCTCCTAGACAGATAGACGCGGTTTTCGAAGGTGGAGGTGTTAAGGCCATTGCCCAGGTGGGCGCAGTGCGGGCAGCGGAAGACCTGAAGCTGAAGTGGAGCCTCCTTGGCGGGACCTCGGGAGGCGCAATCGTAGCTTCTCTGCTCGCTGCCGGAAAAAACTCTCGGGACATCTGGCAAATCCTGACTAGGACCGGCCTCCATAGTCTGGTCGCTGTCTGGTATCTTCCTCGCCTGCCGTGGCTTCAGAAGAGGCTTTACTTTGTCCTACCCTTGCTTCCCCACCTCCTGTTCACCAAAGGACTGGTATCCGGGGCGGAATTCCTAAGAATCATGAACACGCATCTCCAGAAAAACGACCAGCAGCTTCTGTTCAGGGACATTCCTAACCATGATAGAAAGCAAGAACCTGAAGCGCCGCGTTACCGGTTGAAGATGGTGGCGACTGACATCTCCCGGGGAACCCCTATTATCCTCCCCGATGACCTTCCGTACTATTGGGAGCCTTGGGATCATGCCAGGCGATCGCTGAATTTACCTGTGTCGGCGGCGAGTAGACTCTCGCCTGAAGACGCCCAGGACTGTTGGCCGGTGGCAGAATCAGTTCGCATGAGCATGTCCATCCCTTTCTTCTTCAATCCTTATGCTTTGCATCTTAACGTTGATGATGATGGGAAAAGTCTGATAAAAGACAGGATGGGAAAGAAGGGTAAAAAGGTTCTCATTGTAGACGGCGGTATATCGAGCAACTTCCCCATCTGGCTCTTTGACACCATGGATAGGAGACCCACATGGCCGACCTTTGGCTTTCTCTTAGATGAGACAAAAGGCACTAAAGGGCACTCCATCTCCTCAATCGGAAACCTCATAGATATGGCGTTGTCGGTTGTGACCACCGGGATGGGAGCCATGGACAAGCGCCTTAGTGAGCACGACCAGTATCGTACTACACGCTTGCGGACTCTAAGGGTGAACACCACTAGCTTCGGGCTATCTCTTGCGAAGCAGAGTGAGTTGTTTGAAAGTGGCTTCCAGGACGCTGTTGAGTTCTTCAAGCGCTTTGATTGGGGGGAATATCTTAGCAGGTTTCGCAGAGAGCGCAGCACTGTCGCACAGGACTCCGATGATCAATACTGAGTCCCCTGACTTTGCCCTCATATCCAAGAGTAGTACTCGAAACGGATTCTTCAGGAGGAACCATGACTCAGCAACCACGGGTCCCCGCAGCCAGCAAAGACGATCAGCGAAAAGAGGGGCTTAAGCGGGTAGTCAGCGACTGGTACATAGCAAACGAAGCAGCCAAACGCTATGACCGCAATCTGCTCCAATATGGCGGAGCCATGGCGGCTATAGTTGGAGTTTTTGGCGGGAGCGGCGGTGTGTTCGCGATAGCGATTTCTGTGCAGCAGGCGGAGTTCCTGCCTTTATGGCTTATCTGGGCAGATCTGGCTATTGGATCCATACTTTTTGTCATGCTGGGGATATTGCTCCTGTACAGTCTTCTTAGGCGCAGAACATGCGAGAACGAAGCTGAAAAGAGCTTGAAGCAGATCATCGCTGAGGACTACAAACGTTTTCTGCCCGGGGCCGAAGCTGAATAGGGGGCTGAACCTGTTTAATGGCCAGACGACGAAGGAGGCTAAACGAGCAGACTCTGCTTCTTCTGGCACTGCTAGGGGCAGGAGTCGGTACTCTTACTGTATCTGTAGTCATCGCTGTAGCGACACCCACCGTGATTTTGGGTCCTGCTTCCACTCCCACCCCTACTCCGACAATCGCGCCGATACCTACACGCGTGCCGACACCGACAGCTATAGTTAGGTCAACTTCTACTCCAACTCCGATACCCGCACCCAGCCCAACACCTACTCGTGTACCGACACCAACTCAAATGCCAACTGCTACGCTAACACCGGTTCCCCCTGCTCCGACACCAACACCTACACCCACAGCAACGCCTATACCCACCCCTACTCCTACAGCAACCCCGATACCCACATTCCGGTTAACCACTACGGCCAGCCCGGCCGGCACAGGCACCGTACTGAGGTTACCAGATAGCATAAACAATAGTTACACCCTGGATTCCAAGGTATTGCTCACGGCTAAATGCGACTATGGTTTCCTCTATTGGGTGCAGGATGTGCCGATGGGGATTTCCACCACGGCCAATCCGATTACAGTATTCATGGTAAGCGATCTGTTCATCATCGCTGTCTGTGCCACGCCAACGCCAACGCCTACGCCTACGCCTACGGCTGTGCCGAAATACAGGCTGGTTATCAATGGTGCCGTTGCGCAGGCGCAACAGAGTTCGGTGGCTGTAGCCAACGGCCAAGTAGTCTTGAGTCCAACGCCAGATTCTGAAGATGCATACATTTATGACACGGTTGTGACGCTGAAGGCTAGCCCTGATACAGGCGAATCTCAGGTAGCCTGGAGTGGAGTAGATTACCAATCCGGCTTTATTGCTGATGTGAGGATACGCTCGGACAGATTTGTAACGGTAACCATCACCATCAAGGCAGGGAACCATGCGCCGGTAGCCAACAACGACACCCACAACACCGGCAAGAACACTATGCTTAATGTGACTGACAATGGCGTGCTGGGGAATGACACAGATACAGAAGGCAGCCCCCTGACAACGATACTGGTTGCCGCTCCGACGTATGGAACCCTTACTCTTAACCTCAACGGCTCTTTCACCTACACGCCCAGCAGCAATTTTGTGGGCACCGATGGCTTTACTTACAAAGCTAATGATGGGGCCCTAGACTCTAACACCGCCACGGTCACCATAACGGTCACCGAAACCAACAAGCGACCGAATGCCAACAACGACAGCTACTCCACCAGCGAGGACATGACTCTGAGCGTAGCGGCCCCTGGGGTGCTCACCAACGACGATGACCCAGATACTGACCTGCTGACAGCGTTGATGGTGACTGGTCCCAGCAGGGAGGTGTTGACGTTGAACGCCAATGGCTCCTTTAGCTACACTCCCGATGCCAACCTCAACGGCACTGACAGATTCACCTACAAGGCCAGTGACGGCATTTCGGACTCCAACACGGCCACGGTAACGATCACCGTGAACCCGGTCAACGACCCGCCACTCTTTAACCCCATCGACAACCAGGCAGTCCCCGAAGACTCCCCCAGCCAAACTGTAGCAATTACGGGCGTGGCCCCCGGGCCGGCGGCGGCCGTGGACGAGGCCGGGCAGACGGTTACTATGACTGCCATTTCCAACAACCCAGGGCTCATCCCAAACCCAAGCATTAGCGGGACAGGGACCAATCGGACCCTGAACTACACCCCCGTGACCAACCAGAACGGGATCGCTACCATTACCGTAATCGCCAACGACGGTCAGCCAGCCAACAATATCTTCCAAGGGATTTTTCAAGTCAATGTTGGTGCAGTTCCCAACAATCCAGTGGCCCGAGATGATAGCTACAGCACCAACGAGGACTCCACCCTGAATGTGCCCACCCCCGGCTTGCTAAAGAATGACACCGATGAAGATGGTGACTCGCTGACGGCGGTACAGGTAAGCAAGCCCAGCAATGGTAATCTTTTGTTGAACCGGGACGGCTCAATTAGCTACATTCCCAACGCCAACTTCCACGGCACTGACAGATTCACCTACAAGGCCAATGACGGCATTGCGGACTCCAACACGGCCACGGTGACGATCACGGTCGTCCAGGTCGACGTGGCCTATTGGCAGTTCAACGAGTGTTCGGGCAGAATCGCAAAGGACTCTTCCGGCAACGCCCATGATCTTCTAGCAAGAAACGGCGCCAGTTTCACCCAACCAGTCAACCGCGACTGTGCCACACTCCTAGACGGCTTGAACGATCTTTGGACCACATTGGATGACGCACCTGACCTCTCAGGTATGGATTCGCTGACCATAGAGGCCTGGCTCTACGCTAGGGGACGAACGAGGTACGGCCTCCAGGGAATCGTCACCAAGTGGGGACCAGGGGGAGCCGAAGACGATGCCTACTACCTAGTATTGAGAACCACCGATGGAAGGATAGAGGGGGGTGTTCAGGGCATTGAAAAATTGGCAGTGGTGTCTGAGCGGTCCATTTCGGCTAATAATTGGACCCATGTCGCCCTCGTGTATGACGGCAAAAGCTTATCCCTCTATATCAACGGCGAGATCGCCGGTCAGGTGAAAGCCCCAGTGGGGCCGATAAGCAAGACATCCCAAGGTGTCACAGTGGGTAGCAGCGTTGGTGATGTTGAGACGGGAACCTTTTTCGGTTGCATCGACGAAGTGAAAATCCGACGTGCGCCTGCAGCGCCCAAACTCAGCGACCCGCCACCCGACACCTGTGGTTAAATCTGCAGAAAGAGAGCAAGTGGTCAGATGTCAGAAGGGTGCTTCGTAAGATTTTATGACTCGCACTTTGGACAGCACGGAACAAAACTCCTTTGGCGATTTGATCCCCCCCTCCCACCCACGGCGGGTGGGAATAGTCGAGGTATTTCGGCGACTAAGTACTAGATAACCTCCCCCCAGGTTTGGTATCTTATTTTGGTGTCTAACGCAAAGCACATTACCCGGTTCAAGATAGCCAAAGGACGCCAAAACGTGCATCTTCTCAACTTGATCGAGGCGTAGTGTAATAATGAAAGTACCCCTATCCTGGCTCAAAGAATACGTTCCCATCTCTATCTCCGCAAAAGACCTGGCCCACAAGCTTACTATGGCCGGCACTGAGATTGGCGGTATTGAGACGATCGGAGACTCGTGGCAAAACATTCTTGTCGGCCTAGTCATCCGGGTGGAGCCGCACCCCAATGCCGATCGCTTGAAGCTGGCGACGGTAGATATTGGCGATGACCGAATTACGGTGGTCTGCGGCGCTCCCAACGTCGCCGAAGGGCAGAAGGTGGCTTTTGCCAAGGTGGGTGCCAGCCTATTCGATGCCCACAGCAGCAGCTTGCAGACCCTCAAAGCAGCCAGGATCAGGGGAGTTCTATCTCAGGGAATGATCTGCTCTGAGCGCGAGTTGAATATAGGAGATGACCACACAGGTATTTTAGTTCTGGAATCCGAAGCCCCCGTTGGCCTTCCCCTTTTCCAACACTTGGGCGATGCCATTTTGGAGGCGGAGGTGACACCCAA
>JACQTT010000048.1 GCA_016210665.1 Chloroflexota bacterium
CCACGGCCTCTTACAACCCAGGGCGAACCGGTCTGTCACACCTCTATACCAATGATACAAGATACAAGGGCGAACGGTTTCTTTTGGCTTTCCCGGCATTTTTTGTGCAAGGCTTTATGGGCTAAGAAGGTTTGTGCTTCCATTTGGTGCCTTGCGCCGTATCTTCCAAAGTAACGCCTAGCTCAACAAGGCTGGCCCGGATCTTGTCGGCAAGGTCATAACGATTGGCTGCTCTTAGCTCGGCTCTGGTCTCCACGAGAAGCTGTATAAGAGCACTAGTGTCCCCTCTTCCGGGGGGCTGAGACTCCTCAAGGGTCAGTCCCAATATAATGGCCAACCCTTTAAGGGTGTGCTGGGCCTCGGCAACGCTTTGTGAATCTTCTCGACGTCGGTTTATCTCCCGCGCCAGGTCGAAGAGTGCTGCCAGGGCTTGCGGCGTATTCAGATCGTCATCCATGGCGGTCAGGAAGCGGGTCCTGAAAGGTTCGGGATCCAGGGACGGAAGCTCAGAAGAGTCGCCATCTTTCGCTGCATTGCGAAGCCGCTCGACAGCTCGCTCCTGGGCTATTATAGCCTCATGGCTATAGGTGAGAGGACTGCGATAGTGGGATGCAAGGAAGAAGAGGCGTATGGTATCGGGGTTGAATTGGCCTAATGCCTCTGTTACGGTTACCAGATTGCCTAGGGATTTGCTCATTTTGTCCTCGCCCAGCCGCAACAGGCCATTATGTACCCAGAAGCGGCTGAAGGGCGTAACGCTAGTGTAAGATTCGCTCTGCACGATCTCGTTTTCATGGTGGGGGAAGATTAGGTCCTGGCCTCCGCCGTGAATATCCAGAGTCTCCCCTAGATAGTAAAGTGACATGGCGGTGCATTCAATGTGCCAGCCGGGTCTGCCTTTCCCCCAGGGACTATCCCAGAAGGGCTCACCTGTTTTAGCCCCTTTCCAGAGGGCAAAGTCTCCCTGATGCTCTTTATTGGTTTCCTTATCAGGGCCATCGCCGGCCAACAGACCGTCCAACGTGCGGCGGCTTAGCCTCCCATAATCCTCGACTTTCTGCACCCGAAAATACACGTCGCCTTTGACAGAATAAGCGTAGCCTCTGTCTATCAGCACTCTGATAATCTCTATGATGCGAGGGATTTCGCGAGTTGCCCTGGGGTAGACGTGAGCTTGAAGTATGTTTAGGGCGGCCATATCCTCAAAGTATTCATCTATATATCTCTCTGACAGCTCCTCCGTGGAGATGTTCAGGCGTGCCGCTCGCTGAATAATCTTATCCTCTATATCCGTAAAGTTTTGGACATGGCGTACCTGGAATCCCCTGAACTCCAGATAGCGCCGCAGCACGTCAAAAATGACATAGCTCATAGCGTGGCCCAGGTGGGAAGGGGCGTAAGGAGTTATCCCACAGACGTACATCTTTACAGGGCTGCTATTGGGTTTGAACTCTTCCTTATGACCCGTAAGGGTGTTATAGAGCTTCATGCTGTGTGTTGAATTGTGGCTATGGCGTAGGTGGCGATGCCTTCGGCGCGGCCGGTGAAGCCCAGACCGTCGGTGGTTTTGGCCTTGACGCTTACAGCGGTTTTATCCAGTCCAAGAGTCTGGGCAATTTTTTCTCGCATAGCATCAATGAATGGTTGCAGCCTGGGGCGTTCGGCGACTATTGTAGCATCCACGTGAAGAATGTGCCAGCCACCTTCCGCTAACATCTGGCGGGTATCTTCTAAAAGGAGAACACTGGGGATGTCTTTGTAATCGGGATTGCTTGATGGGAAATGGGTTCCTATGTCGCCCATGACGGCAGCGCCTAATAGGGCATCTATGATTGCGTGTAGGAGAACGTCTCCGTCGCTATGGCCCGCAAGGCCACTCTCAAAGGGAATGCTAATACCCCCCAGGGCCAGGGAGTGGCCTTCTACCAGGGCATGAGCGTCGTAGCCTATACCCGAGCGATAAGTCATGGGTCAAGTCTGGGTAACTTTATTGCGGTTTGCCAGAAGAAGGGCCTTCGCCACCAAGAGGTCCTCCGGAGTAGTTACCTTAACGTTGTCGTATGAACCCAGGAAGAGTTTGACACGGTAGCCCAGCATCTCCAGCATCGAGGCATCGTCAGTTACAGTATCCTGTATCTTCAAGTGAGCCTCCATAAGAAGCTCTCTTCTGAATATTTGGGGAGTCTGCACGTACCAGAACTTGTCTCGGGGTGGTGTGGAGGTCACAAAGTCATTACCGTCACTCAACTTGATCGTGTCCTTTACCGGAACGGCGGCTACCGCGGCACCGGTTTCCAGGGCAGCCAGGAGACCTCTTTGTATCAGCTCTTCCCCTAAGCACGGCCGTGCACCATCATGTACTATGACCCATTCACAGTCTGGCAGGCGCTCTAAACCCTCTCTCACCGAGTCCTGACGGCGAGGCCCTCCACGGCAAATCTGGCTGACTTTAGGCCATCGCCCTTTACTGATCATCTCTCTACCCTGCTCCAGGTTATGGTCACCCAAAACCAAGACTATGGTTTTCACCTGGGGGCATAGGTGAAGAGCCTCAAGACTATGGGCCAAGAGAGGCCGTCCCAGAAGCTCGACGAAGGCTTTGTCTTTGCCGCCCATGCGCCGGCTCTCGCCGGCAGCTACAACAATCGCTCCCACCTGGTGGCCGACGCCATCCTTGTCATAAGGGCTACCTGATTCCAGCACAGTCTAACTCCCCTTAGGTTGAGCGAAAATAATCCTTCCGGCAGGAGTTTGTAGGACTCTCGTGATTACAACATCCAGGTGGGTGCTAATGTAGCGACGTCCCCCCTCCACGACCACCATGGTGCCATCGTCCAGGAAAGCTACTCCCTGGCCTGCCTCCTTGCCTGCCTGGATTACCTGGACAACTATCTCCTCTCCGGGAAGGACAACGGGCTTTAGCGAGTTTGCTAGCTCGTTGATGTTGAGGACACGCACGCCTTGAATCTCTGCTACTTTGTTCAGGTTGAAGTCTGTGGTGGCAATTGACGCCCCCAGCTTCTTAGCTAGCTGAACCAGCTTGGCATCCACTTCGTTGCTTCCATCTTTTACATCCACGTCCAACACCTTAATATGGGCTAAAGATTCCTTTTGTAGCCTATTAAGCATATCTAGGCCCCGTCTGCCTCGATTACGTCTAAGAGCGTCACTAGAATCGGCGACGTGTTGGAGCTCATTCAGGACAAAACGAGGTATGATCAAAGTGCTATTTACGAACCCGGTCTGGCTAATATCGGCGATGCGTCCATCGATGATAGCGCTAGTGTCTAAGATGATTTGGCCATCTTGGCGGGTGATATTGGCCTCATTGGTAGGTCTGCTTCCAGGAAAAAGGCGGGCCAAGTCTTCTACTCTAAGAAGCGCGACAAAGATGCCCAAATATCCCAGGGAGAGGCTTAGGGCAATGGGTACAGCAATGCCTGGCCAGCCAGGGAGACGAGAGAAGGGTAAGGAAAGAAGAATAGCGATAAAAAGACCCGCAGCGAGACCTATGGCCCCTGCAATAAGCAACTGTGCGGGTAACTCTTCTATCTTCTGACGCAGACTCTTGAGGGCTTGCCTGGTGACGTAAAGTATTGCCGTCAAGCCCAAGACCATTCCTGTTATTGTTAAAACCAGCCCCCACGGAACAAAACCCTGGGAACTCTGAGGGTCACTTAGATAGTCAGCAAGTTTCAAACCCCCCAGACCTAAAACTGCCACGCCGGAAAGGACTAAAGCCAATCTCGCAACCATATGCTCCGCCTCCTCTCAACCCCTTTGAACTAAAGATAAAACTGCTCGAACCGTGCCATTTCACAATTTCTTCTTATGCTCCTATTGAGTCGAGCTATCACCCTCCTTACGTAAATTTATACCACACCCAGTCGCAGATTCCCTAGTTCACCATAGCACAAAAGGTAGAAAGGTGTCAAAATTCCTGGTCGCCTCAGGGTTCGGTTTGTTGTATGTATGCGCTCAGCCTCCCTACGTTGAGGCTATTAAGGAAGGAGTGTTATAATAGTTACTGTTCTGGAGAATGTACTAAGGAGCTAGCGGTGCTGATTTCTGTGATTGGAGCCAGCCAACCGCAGGCTGAACTTATAGCAATAGCGGAAGAGGTGGGCCAAGAGCTGGCTAAACGTGGCGCTACCGTCGTCTGTGGAGGCTTAGGAGGAGTCATGGAGGCCGTCTGCAGGGGAGCCAAGGCCGCCGGAGGAAGAACGGTAGGGATTCTCCCCGGCAATGATCCCAAAGAGGCTAACCAGTGGGTTGATATTCCTATTTGCACAGGCATGGGTTATGGTAGAAACATAATGGTGGTCAAATCAGGTCAGGCGGTCATCGCGATAGGAGGGGCTTTCGGAACCCTCTCAGAGATAGGCCACGCTTTAGGTGAGGGTATACCAGTCATAGGATTAAAGACGTGGACTATCTCCCAAAACGGACGGAAAAACCGCTCTATAATCGTTGCCAAAGATCCTCATGAAGCCGTGGAAAAGGCTATGGAAGCTGCCGCCAAAAGGAGTCTCAAGGCGTTGACTCAAAGAGGTGCAGGGAGATGAGTCGCATTGCTGATGTCAGGGCTAGAGAGATATTAGACTCCCGAGGAAACCCCACCGTAGAGGTACAGGTTTATCTGACCGACAGTTGCACGGGGCGAGCCTCGGTTCCCTCGGGGGCCAGCACGGGAAAGCACGAGGCCCTGGAGTTGCGAGATAAAGATAAGGAGCGTTTCAAAGGCTTGGGTGTCTTGAAGGCGGTAGCCAATGTCAATGAGAAGATCGCTCCGGCTATCATTGGGTTATCCGCCTTGAATCAGGAGAGCATAGATCATCGCCTTCTGGAGCTAGATAGCACCCCGGACAAGTCTCACCTGGGAGCCAATGCCATTCTGGGTGTGTCCCTTGCTATTGCCCACGCCGCCGCTTTAAGCCGTGGTATTTCCCTTTACCGCCACCTTGGAGGGGACGCCGGCGGCCTATTACCTGTACCCATGTTCAACATACTCAACGGAGGAAAGCATGCCCAGGACTCCACAGACATCCAAGAGTTCATGGTGGTGCCCTCAGGGCTGCCGAGCTTTTCGCAAGCCCTGAGGGCTGGCGCGGAGATATACCATACCCTCAAGCAGATTCTAAGGGATCGTGGTCTGAGTACTAATCTTGGGGATGAAGGCGGATTTGCGCCGTCTCTGCCATCTAATCAGGATGCCTTGGAGGCGGTGCTTGCCGCTATAGAGGTAGCTGGCTACAGTCCAGGCCGGGACTGTTTCATCGCCCTGGATGCGGCAGCGTCGGAGCTATACAAAGATGGGGAATACTTCTTGGCGAGGGAGGGTACTAGGTTAACATCCCAAGAATTGGTTGATTTCTACGCCCGCTGGATAGCCGCCTACCCCATCATCAGCATCGAAGACGGGATGGGCGAAGATGACTGGGAGGGATGGCAGATGCTAAACCAGAGGGTTGGCTCCAGGACACAACTGGTCGGCGACGATCTCTACACGACCAACGCTGATCTTATCCAGAAGGGGATAGAGCTAAAAGCCAGCAACGCGGTGCTCATCAAGCTGAACCAAATCGGAACCGTTACCGAGACTCTTGAGGCTATTGAGCTATCCAAGAGGGCCGGTTGGGCTACTGTTATCAGTCATCGTTCCGGGGAGACGGAGGACACAACTATAGCCGACCTGGCCGTAGGCACGGAGGCAGGACAAATAAAGGCAGGAGCCCCCGCCGGAGGTGCGCGGGTTGCCAAATACAACCGACTGCTTAGGATAGAGGAGGAACTGGGCGCACGGGCCACCTATGCAGGTCAATCGGTTTACGCCTATTTGAAAAGATAGCCCCAGTGCCAAAAGGGAAATCGGGCCCACTATTGATACAGGGCTATGTTAGTTATTCGTGTGTCTTTGGTCAAACCGCTCTTCTTCAGGCCCTGCGGGGTATGATCAGGGTGAAATAGCTGTAGAGGGGAGCAAGGAGGGAATATTTAAGAGATCAGCAGGCGCAGCAGGCGGGAAAGCCAAAAAAGGAGGTAGAATGGCAACACGCATAGGTATCAACGGATTTGGCCGCATAGGACGACAGGTGCTAAGGGCCTCGTTAGAGGGCCATCCTAATGAGCTAGAAGTAGTGGCCGTCAATGACCTCACCGATGCCAAGACCAACGCCCATCTCTTCAAATATGACACCAATTATGGGACCTATCCCGGCACGGTAGGAATCGAGGATGGGGCTCTTGTAATAGATGGTAAAAGCATCAAAGTGTTGGCACAGCGGGATCCCGCTAAACTCCCCTGGGGCGACCTGGGTGTGGACATAGTTATCGAGTCAACAGGTATCTTCACCGATTCTAACAAGGCCTCGGCTCATTTCACTGGAGGCGCCAAAAAGGTTATCATCTCTGCTCCTGCACGAGGTGAAGATGTGACGATAGTACTGGGGGTTAACGAGGAGAGGTATGATCCGCGGCATCACAAGATAATCTCCAATGCTTCTTGCACCACAAACTGCGTGGCTCCCCTAGTCAAAGTCCTGCATGATAGCTTTGGCGTGCAGAAGGCTCTCATGTCCACTATTCACGCCTACACAAACGACCAGCGCATCCTCGACCAGTTCCATGATGACCTTCGCAGGGCCAGGGCAGCCGCCATGAACATAGTGCCTACTACTACCGGAGCAGCGCGAGCTGTAGGGGTGGTCATCCCAGAGTTGCAAGGCAAAATCCACGGAATGGCCTTTCGCGTACCTACCTCCACCGTCTCGATCACTGATCTGGTAGCCGTCCTGGATAAGAGTGTGTCTGTTAACGAGATAAATACCGTTTACAAAGAGGCAGCCGGCGGCAATCTCAAGGGCATTTTGCAATACTGCACTGAACCTCTGGTCAGCATTGACTTCAAGGGTAACCCCCATAGCTGCATCTTCGATTCCCTGTCCACTATGTCCATGGATGGGACGTTGGTCAAGGTGCTGGGATGGTATGATAACGAATGGGGTTACGCTTGCCGTACCGCAGACTTGGCAGTCTTTGTGGCTCAAAAGGGGCTATAATTAAACAGGATTGTCCTTGATTGCGGTTTTCGCCTAAAACAAGCGGACCGTAGGCCGAGATATACGGGTAAGATTATCAAACGCATGGTCTTTCCTGCTAGCATGTTGGGAGATGTTGTTCTTTCTGATGAAAACAAACTATAATGGAGATGATTTAGAGAAATTGGGAGTGATATAATTGTCGTGAAACTTATCTTATTTGTGAACAGTGAAGGGAGGATGGGTTCATGGTAGTAGAAACTGGCACCTGGCGTGTGAAGGTTGGCCTGGCTCAAATGCTCAAGGGGGGTGTCATCATGGACGTAGTGACCCCCGAGCAGGCCAAAATAGCAGAGGATGCTGGAGCTTGTGCGGTGATGGCTCTTGAGAGGGTGCCATCCGACATCCGGGCCGCCGGAGGGGTCGCACGGATGGCAGACCCTACGGTTATCACGAGGATAATGGAAACGGTTACTATCCCAGTTATGGCCAAGTGCCGCATAGGCCATTTTGTCGAAGCTCAGGTTCTCGAAGCCTTGGGAGTGGACTACATAGACGAATCCGAGGTGCTTACCCCGGCGGACGAGAATCATCACGTATGGAAGTACGATTTTAAGGTCCCATTTGTTTGCGGTTGCCGTGATCTAGGAGAAGCCCTCCGACGGATCGGAGAGGGTGCGGCAATGATACGCACCAAGGGCGAAGCGGGCACCGGTAATATCGTAGAAGCTGTGCGCCACGCTCGTGCCGTCAACGATACATGTCGCAAGATACAGAGTATGGGCGAGGACGAACTCATGGCAGAGGCCAAGTCCCTGGGTGCTCCTTTTGAGCTGGTCATGGAGGTACACAAGTTAGGGCGTTTGCCTGTGGTCAACTTTGCTGCGGGTGGAATAGCAACCCCCGCCGATGCAGCCCTGATGATGCAGCTAGGTGTGGATGGAGTGTTTGTCGGCTCGGGAATCTTTAAGTCTGGCAACCCCGAAGCCTTTGCCAGGGCCATAGTCCAGGCAACTACCCACTACAGAGATCCAAACATAATAGCCGAGGTTTCCAAGGGTCTGGGTGCCGCTATGCCAGGCCTGGATGTCAGAAGTCTGCCTCAAGGGGAGCTTTTGGCTACAAGAGGTTGGTAATGGGGACGAAGAGGATTGGCAGTGGGGGCTAAGATAGGCGTCCTTGCAGTTCAAGGTGACTTCCTGGAACATCTGCGGTTCCTTCAGCGCATGGGGGTGGAGACCAGAGAAATACGCCTACCTCAGCAACTAGAGGGAATAGATGGCATTATTATCCCTGGAGGCGAGAGCACCACTATCTGCCGCCTAATGGATATCTACGGTATAAGAGAGCCTCTAAAGAGGCGGATTCGCTCGGGTACGGCAGCGTGGGGTACCTGTGCTGGAATGATAGTATTGGCCACCAGGCTGACGAATGATCGTCCAATGCCTATGGGCCTGATGAACATAGTGGTAACAAGAAATGCCTTCGGACGCCAGGTTGACAGTTTCGAGACTGATATTGAGGTAGCCGGCCTGGGAACAGACGCCTTTCGGGCCGTATTTATCAGAGCCCCCATCGTTCAAAGTGTAGGAGATGGAGTAGAGGTACTGGCCAAGCTAGACGACGGAACTCCAGTAGCCGTAAAACAAGGGAATATGTTGGGTACGTCCTTCCATCCGGAGCTAACAGACGACACCCGCATTCACGAGCTATTCTTGGGCATGGCTGAGGCTAGTAGTAAGAAGAGATGATTCGGCCCCTGCAACCCACAGATGTATTCAGATACTCTCTTCTTAATAGGTTGGAGAGGGTTAACCGAGCGCAAAGACTGGAGGAATTAGTCAAAGAATCTCCCAATACCCTCAATGCTATTAGTTTGGCCAAAGAGGCTCTTCCTGTTAAGGGGAAGAGCCTCTGTCTTGTCGCTGTATCTAAAGGCGGCCTGACGGGGCTGGCATCCGCACGTAGCCGGGCTGGGCCGAAATGCTGGGAGGTAGCAGAGCTCTTCTCTTCTCATGGAAATGAACAGGATATTTGTGAGCTATTGGAAGGCCTGGGGCTCGAGGCTGCCCAGAGAGATGCTGAGCGTGTTTTCTTGCGACTTCTTCGAGATGATCCTATCGCAGATATTGCTCGGCAGGCTGGGTTTCTCCCTTGCTTTGTCGAGTTTCTCTATCGTGGGCAAGTGTATTTGGATAGCTTCGGTTCTAGCCTGCCCTCATCTCTTCGGACCAGGACAGCCGCCGATGACCATTCTCTCTTTCGCCTGTATAACGCTGCTACCCCTCCCAAGGTCAAACACGCTCTGGGTATGACGTTGGAGGAGTGGAGGGATAGCCAGGAGAGGTTCCCTGTTCGATGCCATGAGGTGGTATCCGAGGTCAATGGCTCCATTACATGCCTGATCAAAACAGTCCAATATCGTCAGATGGGTCAACTCGATATAGTCGTTCACCCAGATGAAGAGAGCAGGCTCCCTGACTTAGTGGATTACGGTCTGAGGCGATTTGCTCAGGGTAATTGGGTGGCTGTCAGGGTCGCCGATTATCAGCTATCCCTGTCCCGCCTCATAGAAGAAAGAGGGTTCAGGAGAATGTCGGAATACGACACTACCGTCAAGTTTTTGGCTATGCAGGTTCATGAGAAGTCGGGGGTGCCCGTCAAGGCTACTCCTATATAGCAGAAAAAAAGCAAAGGTGGGTCATATTAATTCCGCATACGTTAGGAGTGAGCAAATCAAGATTAGCAGGCTGATGAAAAATGGGGAGTGCAGAGGTGCAAAGCCCCTCTGCCGAGAGTCCCGATTTCATCGGGATACGAAATTCTTCCCCCTTCCTGGCTAGGAAGGGGGTTAGGGGGATGGTCGTCCCGACCAGTCGGGATTCAGCACCCTGTTAGACGCAATAAATATGTCACACACCGGGGGCATTTCTATACATGCCTGTTACGGTAAGAGGGGTTAAGTGTCCGAATTGATACACGATGACCTAGAAGTCTTGGGTGTTGCCCTGCCTCCGCACATCCAAAAGCCCTTGAGGGAGAGAAGTGATATGAGAGAGCTTCTGGAGGTCATCCTGGACTTGGGGCGTCCTGCAGAGGCCCGTTTTCCCGCTGGCGATGTCCTGTTGAATTCCCACGAGGTAACCGAAGATGATATCCAGTATGTAGTTGCTCGTATCGGCGTCTTTGGGGATGATAATAGGGCTGGCATCGAGCGCACTCTCCACCGCATATCGGCAATCCGTAATCGTAAGGGCAAGATTGTCGGCCTTACCCTGAGGGTAGGTAGAGCTGTATTTGGGATGATAAAGCTAATAGATGACCTGGTGTTTTCTGAGAAGAGCATCCTGCTTCTGGGCAGACCTGGTGTGGGTAAGACCACCATGCTTCGGGAGATGTCCCGGGTTTTAGCCGACGAGGCGCGCAAGAGGGTTGTCATTGTGGACACGTCCAATGAAATCGCCGGCGATGGCGACATACCTCATCCTGCCATAGGCCATGCCCGTCGCATGCAGGTGAAAACTCCGTCTCTTCAGCATTCGGTCATGATAGAAGCTGTGGAGAACCACATGCCTGAGGTTATCATAATAGATGAAATGGGGACTGAGCTAGAGGCCCTGGCCGCCAGGACCATCGCCGAGAGGGGCGTCCAGTTGGTGGCTACTGCCCATGGGAATACATTGGAGAATCTCGTCATGAATCCTACCCTATCTGACCTCATTGGTGGGATTCAAACCGTTACGCTGGGAGATGAGGAGGCGAGAAGACGGCATACCAAGAAGAGTATTCTGGAGCGTAAAGCGCCCCCAACCTTCGAAATCATTGTGGAGATCCAGGGATGGGACAGGGTAGCGGTTCACCCCAACGTAGCCCAGGCGGTGGACAACATGCTCCGAGGGGTTTCCATCGCCCCGGAGACGCGCTGGGTGGATAAGGCCGGCAAGCTTCATCGCTCGCACACCACGGCAAAACCTCTGATGACTACTCTTCCAGAGAAGGCTCTAGGGCAGGTAACTGGCGGCAGGATAACCAAGATTCTTCCTTTCGGAGTCGATCGTGGGAAATTGCAGCAGGTAGTAAGGGGCTACCAGGCCCCTTTGGAGGTGGTAAACGATCTGAAGGAGGCTGATCTGCTGCTCACTACTAAAAGCTACTACCGACGTGGGCCAGTGGCTCTCGGAGAAGCCGAGGAGGCAGGCAAGCCTGTATATGTTTTACGTAAGAATACCCTCCCTCAACTGGAGGAGTTTGTTCGAGGTATAAGTCGAAGCGCTACTATGACTGAAGGCTCAAGCGACAGCCTCCTGACTGCGGTGCAGGAGGCCGAAGAGGCCGTAGGAAGGGTTCTCGAAGGCGAGACATCGGTAGCATTGACTCCCCAGAACTCTTACATCAGGCTCCTGCAGCATAGGATCGCCCAAAGGCATAATCTGGGTTCAGCGAGCAGCGGCCAAGACCCCCACCGTCGTGTCGTCATACAGCCACGCTAGAGGCGATTTTGCAAACCCCCACCTGAAGGTGGGGGCATCACGGGGGGCATAATGCTCTATCCTAACGGTCATAAACAAAATAAGTTGACAGTCTCACGTCATTCTGAGAGAGTCCTTCCCTGGAAGGATGACCGAAGAATCTGGGGAGGGGTTACCCCTACCACACCAGATTCTTCGCTTCGCTCAGAATGACAATGAGGTGTCGAATTATATAATCAATTACCATAAGGGTGGAGTAAGAAACTCGGTTTTTGGAGAATCTCCCAGGAAAGGCAGAAATCCTTGAGCCTGTTCATCGTATTTGAAGGGGTGGAGGGAAGCGGCAAGACCACCCAGGCCAGATTCCTTCATCGTCGCCTTACCAGGC
>JACQTT010000049.1 GCA_016210665.1 Chloroflexota bacterium
CAACAACCCTATGGGATTTCCCCACCCAAAGTTATGGATTCATTCCTAAAGGCAACAACAAGTATCCTGGAGTAACCCCTGCCTTCATTGTATGGAATCTTATCAAACGTTACACCGAGCCTGGGGACCTAGTTCTTGATCCCATGTGCGGTAGCGGGACGACGATTGATGTTTGCAAAGAGGAGGGACGTAGGGTCATAGGGTATGACATAGTTTCTACGAGGCAGGACATAGTCGCAAATGACGCGCGTAATCTACCTTTAGAAGATAGCTCAGTCGATTTGGTATTCATCGATTCGCCATACGGGGATAATATAAAGTACAACAATAATCCTAATAATATAGGGAACATTTCAGCTGAGACTGAAGCGTTTTACGATGAGCTTGAAAAAGTGATGATGGAGGCCTACCGTGTTCTTAAGCCGGGGAAAGTCTTGGGCTGGCTGATCGGTGACCAGTGGGCCAAGAAACAATTTACACCCGTAGGGCTAAGGGTTTACGAAAGGTTAACTAAATATTTTCAGCCCGTTGATACCATATGTGTTGTTCGCAGGAGCCAAAGCTCTAATACTAGCGTCTGGCACAATCGAGCGAGAAGATTTAACTTTTACCTTCGAGGTTTCAAGTACCTTCACATTATGAGGAAACCTGATACAAAGGCGCTTACTAAACTCTCGAAAAGAGAACTGAAATGGGCCTTTTACGAAAGGCGGGGGAGAGCAAGTAGCGCAATTGCCCCGAACGAAGGTCGAAAATGAAATTCAGTGATATAGTTGCCATTTACGAAAAATGGAAGGCTGAGTATGGGAAAGATACCTATCGCCATGTATCCGCTATACTGGAAGAAGCTAAAAATGTTCACTACCAGGATTGGTTGAAGAATCCAACCAGGGGTCGAGATCATGGACAGTCCTGGAGGGCTTTCAAGGGGAAAAATCTAGAAAAGCTGATAACTCAAATTATTTGCGAGGACGTCGAAGAGCTGGGCTTAAAGATTGTGCAGGGTAACACGCTAGAGAAGTCAAAAAGCCTATCTAATGAGTTGAGCAGAGTTCAGCGCAATTTATCAGTCAGGTTTCAGGTAGAGGGTAAGGCGTTACTATATTTACCTGATATAGACATCATCATATATGAACCAGGCAGTTCTAGGGTAGTTGCTGTAATTTCCAGCAAAGTTACATTGCGGGAACGCATAGCACAAACAGGCTATTGGAAACTAAAGCTCTCCTCCGATGACGTCACTAGACCTGTAAGAGTATTCTTTGTTACCCCTGACCAAGATGAAACACTATCGAGGCGCTCGCCGATGAAGAAGGGTAGGGCTATTGTGGAGGTGGATACGGATGGCGCGTACGTGATGACTGAAGAAAAGATCGAGTCTAGTGATAGGGTTAAGAGCTTTGACATGTTTATTTCCGACCTGCGGAAACTTCTAAATAATGCAAGGTAGTGGTCATCAACAGGAGTTTTCCCCCACTGTGACCTGCCCTCAAAAAAGAGTGGTCTCTTGTAGTCCCTCTATAACCTCGTAGCTAGACAAACCCCTATGTTATGGAACGAGTTGCCACTGTTATATGATGCCTACGATACCCTAAAGAAAAGAACATAGGCCGTTCCGAAGTAGGAACGGCCTATATCTAGTTTAGCGCTGCTTCTAGTCTTAGTAATCCATAGGAGGAGGCGCTGGCATGGCCTTCTCCTTCTCAGGGATGTCGCTCACCAGGGACTCGGTGGTCAGCACCATGGCGGCCACGCTGGCTGCGTTCTCCAGGGCAGCCCTTGTTACCTTGGCTGGGTCCATGATACCCCGCTCCATTAAGTGGCAGAATTCACCAGCTTCGGCATCGTAGCCCCAGTCACCCTGGGACTTTTTTATGCCGTCCAGAACTACTGCCCCTTCGGCACCCGAGTTGGCGGCGATGAGCTTTATAGGCTCCTCCAAAGCCTTCTTAACCATGTTCACTCCAACAATCTCGTCGCCGGTTGTTGAAATCTTGTCCAGGGCTTTCAAGGACCTTATCAGGGCTACACCACCACCGGGGACGATACCCTCCTCCACGGCCGCCCTAGTCGCAGAGAGTGCATCCTCTACCCGATTCTTCTTCTCCTTGAGCTCTACCTCCGTGGCAGCTCCCACTTTGATGATAGCAACCCCTCCGGCTAGCTTGGCCAAACGCTCCTGGAGCTTCTCTCGGTCAAACTCCGAGGTGGTATCATCAACCTGGGATTTGATCTGCTTGATACGCCCTTGTATAGCCTCCTCCGAGCCACGGCCTTCCACAAAGGTGGCTTCATCTTTATCCGCTTGTACCCTTCGGCAGCGGCCCAAGTCGGCTACAGTAACGGAGTCTAGCTTCCGGCCAACCTCTTCGCTGATTACCTGTCCGCCGGTAAGGATGGCCATATCCTCTAACATGGCCTTGCGGCGGTCACCAAAACCAGGGGCTTTAACTGCCAGACAGCTGAGAGTGCCCCGCAGCTTGTTTACCACAAGGGTTGCTAGGGCCTCTCCATCTATATCCTCGGCGACGATGACCACGTTCTTGCTGACCTGAAGGATTTTTTCCAGAGCCGGCAGGATGTCCGCTACTGCGGAGACCTTCTTATCGGTGATGAGGATATATGGATCCTCTATAACCGCTTCCATCCTTTCGGCATTGGTAATGAAATAGGGGGAGATATATCCCCGGTCAATCTGCATACCCTCTACGTACTCTATCTCATAAACGATGCCCTTGGACTCTTCTACGGTGATAACTCCATCCTTGCCCACCTTTTCCATGACTTCGGCTATTAGCTTACCCATCTCTTCATCGTGAGCCGAGAGGGTGGCTACCTGGGCGATCTGGGTCCGGCCTTCAACTGCTTTAGACATGCCCTTGATCTCTTCTCTCAGAACCGCGACCGACTTTTCGATGCCTCGCTTCAGTGCCATAGGGTCGTATCCGGCGGCTACATACTTGAAGCCCTCGTGGATAAGAGCCTTGGCCAGCACGGTTGCAGTTGTAGTTCCGTCCCCCGCGACGTCGTTGGTCTTGCTGGCAGCCTCTTTCAGTAGCTGCGCCCCCATGTTCTCAAAGGGCTCCTCCAGCTCGATCTCCTTGGCGATGGTAACTCCGTCGCTACACACTTGGGGCGGTCCGAACTTCTTGTCCAGTACCACGTTGCGCCCTTTTGGACCCAGGGTTACGCCCACTGCGTTGGCCAGAATGTCAATTCCCCTTTTCAGATGATTTCTAGCGTCATCACTAAAGGCTATCTGTTTGGGCATTTTTCATCCTCCTTTTAAGATAATCTCCTGGCTACTTTAGCTTCGCCAGGATATCGCTTTCCTTGACAATAAGATATTCGATTCCGTCTTCCTTGTACTCGGTCCCCGCGTACTTGGAAAAGACCACCCGGTCCCCCGCCTTTACCTCGATGGGAATATGCTTCCCATCATCGGAGATCCTGCCCGGCCCTACGGCAACGACCTCACCTTCTTGGGGCTTCTCTTTGGCTGTGTCGGGAATATATATGCCCCCTGCGCTCTTCTGTACATCTTTTTCTAAGGGTTTGATTACTACTCTGTCACCCAAAGGTTGAAAGCTCCTCGCCACTGATTTCCTCCTTCCTGTAAAATATCTCTATCACTAACAATTTAGCACTCTACTTATTAGAGTGCTAATAGGTAATTATAAAGAGAAAGATTCTCTTGTCAAGGGTTATCCCTCATTGGACAAGAGTGTTGCCCGGCCATTGCTTCCAAGATTCGGCGGGTACCCAGAGGGTGTCCGAAGGTTCCTGATCTAGTTCAGAATGATCAGTGACACAAATCCACTGGACGAGTAAAGTTCCTTGTCTATTATTTTGAAACAGGATACACTGAATGGGTTTTGGAAGGGGGAGTAATGGAATCTTTACCAGATGTGCAAAAGGTTCAGGCCCTGGCCGAGAAGGTCAGGGCCAACGTCCAGAATGTTATTGTGGGCAAAGACGAGGTTATTAGCCTGGCTCTGGTAGCTCTCCTATGTCATGGGCACATTCTCATAGAGGATGTCCCTGGCATCGGCAAGACCACCTTGGCGAAGGCTTTGGCTCAATCCTTAGGATGTAGCTTTAAGCGGATTCAGTTCACCCCCGATCTCATGCCCTCCGATATTCTGGGTGTTAACTTTTACAATCAGAAGACGGGGAATTTTGAGTTCCGACCTGGGCCCATCTTCTCTCAAGTGCTCTTGTCCGATGAAATCAACCGCGCAACACCGCGCACCCAATCGGCTCTATTAGAGGCTATGCAAGAACGTCAGGTGACTATTGATGGAGTCACCATGTCTCTACAGGCTCCCTTTTTAGTAATGGCTACCCAAAACCCAATCGAGATGGAGGGCACGTTTCCTCTCCCGGAAGCCCAGCTTGACCGCTTCATGCTACGAATCAAGCTGGGCTATCCTACTCTGGAAGAGGAGTCCAGCATTCTTATTCGCTTTCAACGAGACGCTGTGCTTCCCAGTCTTGGAGCAGTCAGCGATCCCGAGGAGTTTGGTCGGATACAAACACTGGTCCCACAGGTTAGAGTGGACGATTCTTTGAGAGAATATGTCGTAAGGTTTATCCATGCCACACGTAGCCATTCGGCCTTGGAGTTGGGCGCTAGCCCCAGAGCTGCCCTGGCCCTGTACAAGACATCTCAGGCCTTGGCTGCCTTATGGGGTAGAGATTTTGTGATACCCGACGATATCAAAGTCTTGGCTCCATCGGTTCTGTCTCATCGCCTTATTCTCACTTCGCAAGCCCGGCTGCGCGGTCGCTCAACCGAGGATATTGTGGCCGAGATCCTCTCCTCGGTCCCCGTGCCCATTGAAAGGTAAGCCTCATCATGTTTAGTGACCTGTGGGTTCTGTTTTTGGCACTGGTTATCCTTGTGGGCTTGATTAGCGGTCAAGGCATTATCATATCCCTTGGCGTTATGAGCCTCCTGGTGGGTAGCTTATCCTGGACGTGGAATCGTCTCTCCCTGGAGCGCGTAATCTACAACAGGAGTGTATCGAACAAGCGCGTATTCAGAGGGGAAGAGGTGGAATTAACGGTGACCATAACCAATAAGAAGCCTATCCCTCTAGCCTGGCTTCAAGCGGAGGACGATTTCCCAGAGAATGTGGAGCTAAGAGGCGGGGAGCTACATGCTACTTCTAGGCACGGAATCCTCTCCCTCCGGCACTCCACATCTATGGGCTGGTATGAGCGGGTGCGATGGAGCTATAGATTAGTCTCCCTTAATAGGGGCTATTACCGGATTGGGCCGGCTACTCTCAAAAGTGGGGATCTCTTTGGTTTCTTTAACAGCGAGCGTCAGGAGTCACCGCAGGAATATCTTCTTGTATATCCTAGGGTGGCGCCCATTCCCCAATTAGAGCTACCGGCCGCCAGACCATTAGGGGATACCCGGGGTGGTTTGAGAATCTTCGAGGATCCGTCTAGACATGCTGGTCTTCGGGACTATCAACCGGGCGATCCCTTTAATATTGTGGATTGGAAGGCCACCGCCAGGCATATGTCTATGCAAAGCAGGATATTTGAGCCTACCGTAACTCATAACCTGGTGGTTGTTTTGAATGTTGATACCTCTGAGCACATTTGGGAAGGATATCTACCGCTCTATCTGGAGAGAGCCGTTACAGCTGCCGCCTCTATAGCTAGTTGGGCCTTTGAACATCGTTACCAGGTGGGCCTTTTCTCTAATGGAACACCTCTTTTGGCCGACAGACCCCTTAACATCCCCCCGACCAGAAACCCTCAGCAGCTCCCTATCATTTTGGAGGCACTGGCTGCAGTGGGGCCCTTTAACGTTGGGTCCGTCTCAAAAATGCTCACCCAGGAAGCTCACAAGTTCCCAATGGGAGCCACTCTAATCCTGGTTACCGCTCTTTTGCCGGAGGCCTTAGTAGAGACCATAGACTACCTGAAGAAACGGGGATACAGGCTGTTTGTTTCTTATGTAGCTGACGATAAACCCTCGGCCGTCTCTCAGGGTGTACCCATGTATGAGATGGGATCCTATCTGGCCTCTCTGGAATCACCCTATGCTCCCCCTTCGCGATAGATTTATATACGGCTCGTTGGTAGTATCGGAGAGCTCCTGGCTCTTTGCGATCTCTGTGTTGGCGGGGACTCTATTTGGCCTCCAGAAAAGCCCCTTGGGCTTGATTGCCATCGTCATTCTTCTGGCTAGCTCGCTGATCATATATCGACGACTCGAACCGTTGAAGTTAAACCTTGTCACAGCCCAGATCTTGCAGATGGTAGGGGGAGTTATAGTCATATACCTAGTCCTGAGCAGTCAGCTTTCTAGAGGTAGCATCGCCATAGACCTGGGTTGGCCGGGAGGTCTTTCTGAAAAGAGGATGGGGGCAGCAGCCCTGGGTATCATCTTCTCGGTAGGTCTCTGGTGGCGTGGTGCCCGTTTGGCCTCCGCCGAGTCTCCCACAGAGACATTATCCTTTAGCTTTAGGGTGGGAGTAGTGGTTCTGGCCATCCTGAGCGTTCTCGATATCGCTTTGCCATCGAACTTGGGGGTGACCTGGGTGCTCTTTCCCTTCTTCGGTGCTTCACTGATCGGCCTTGCGCTATCTCGCATCATCCCAGCGGCAGCGGAAGCCTCTCAACCCAAATCATGGACCAAAGTCATAAGCATTACCGTAGTCACCATCCTTGTGGTCGGTGCCTCTTTGACCTTCCTTAATGGCGATCTCCTATCATCATCAAAAGCCATCTTCTCGGCAATTCTTAACCTATTAGCTCTGGGATTCTACTGGATTTTCATAGTGCCCGCTAGCTACTTGGTACTGTTCCTTCTTGGGGCTCTGCTAAGGATTATTGGTTTTTTTACGGGCGGCCGCATAAGTTTGCCAAACATTCAGTTGCCCAGCGGCGTTTCTGAGCAGGTAAGAGAAGGCGTAGGTGAGCCCAGCTCCATCGCTTCTGTGATAGCTGCGGTTCTGCAGTGGTTCGTAGTTGTATTAATGGTTTTAGCTCTGCTCTACTTATTGGCGAAGGCTTTTGGATGGAGTAGTCGCCGCCGTGATACGCAACTCCAGGGATCAAGGGAATCGCTTTGGGGTGAGGCTAATCTTGGTCTGGACTTGAGCTCGCTTTTAGCTAGCCTTCTCCCTGAGGCTCTGCGTAGGCCAAAGTCAAAGAGAGGTTTTCTAATTCCCATAGGAGAGCCCGGGATTACGGAGGTGTTCCGTATCTACTTCAGACTCCTGTATTTGGCTGCTGCTAGAGATTCCCCTAAGCCGGTGTGGCAGACACCCGGTGAATATAAGATAACTTTGGAGGTCCTGTTCCCCAGGATGCCTGTCCAATTAGCCACGACCGCTTTCAACCGTGCCTGCTACGGCTATCATCCGGCTAGTGAAGAGGAGATAAGACAGTTGCAGGAGGCTTTAAGGGAGACGGAAGACGAAGCTAAGAAGTCTCCAGCTTAAAGAATGTAACAAGACCTTTGACCGACGACTTTATGTGCCAGGGAGGTTGACCAATACTTTCATCGGTACCATCTCCTCTTGTCTGGGTTCATGGCAACAGGGATTGCTTTTTGAATCAAGCTGTTAGAAGATATACCTAAGACCCGCAGCAAACACACACTTTTAGGGCGGCAATATTGTCCTTTTTCTGCCAACTGTTATACTGTACAATGCTGGTTATTCTTCCTGCTGAATGACTCTATTTAGAGGCGTATTGGGTTCAAGTAAATACTCAGGATAGCGAACGAGGAAAGACAAGTCTGGGGGTTCAGATGCCTGAGAAGTATCTAAGGGAAATAGAGGAGATCCTAAAGCAGGCAGGTGGGCAGGGTGGCAAAAGGCGACCGAAAAAGCCCCGAGCAAATCTTTTTGGTTTCTTAGGCGCACAGCTAGGAAAATCCTTAGGGGGTAAGAAGCTCTCCTTCTCTCCAGCACGTCTTCTGCTTGTTTCAGTGGTGGTGCTGCTTTCAGCCCTGGTTCTCCGAGCGATGTCTCCTGGCTTGGTGGCCCCGCTGGTTTGGGTGGGTCTCATACTTTTCATTATAGCCTATGCTCTATTCTTTGTTTCGGCTGGAACGCCTTATGAAAAGCGCTGGAGAGGCCGGCTTATAGAAAGGCCATCTCCCTTGTGGCAAAAGCTACGTCGCTTGCTTAAGTTATAAGCGTTTCACCGCGGTCCCTAAATAACACCCTCCCTTTACTTAACATGATTTCTACAGTGTATCGCGAGTCTTTGCATATTAACCTTGACCCCGCTCTGGGCGGTAGTAGAATGAGCTTATAGTAGATTTGGCGCATCAGTAGCAGCCCCGGCAATATTTAATGATGCTAATTATGGCATGGATAAGACATATAGCTCGGCGTAAAGGGGAGAATCTGGTTTCAGCCGGTGGATTGGTGTATAGAATGGTGAATGGCCATGCGGAGGTTGCCATCTGTGGGCGTAGCAATCCCCTGGTCTGGTCTTTGCCAAAGGGCACCCCTAACCCAGGGGAGAGCCTGGAGCAGACGGCTATTCGAGAGGTTACTGAGGAGACCGGTCTGAAGGTGCAGATACAATCTTACATAGACAGCATAAACTATTGGTTTGTGCGTGCCGATGATCACGTCCGCTGTTATAAGACCGTCCATTTTTATCTGATGTCATCTACTGGAGGATCAGTGTCCCTACACGATCCAGAGTTTGATGTAGTACAATGGGTTTCCGTCTCAGATGCTCTCAAAAACCTCAATCGCTCCAATGAGGTTAATGTTGTAAAAAAGGGACTCGCTCAGCTTGCGGAGAAGGTGGGCACTAGCTATGGTGAGGATACTGGGACAGAATATAGCGTTAAGAGATAAGCAACTAGAGGACGCCTCCAACGATTACTCGTGGCGCACCGATGAGGAGCTGTCTAGCCTTGATGCCGCTACCCCTATAACCATGACGTACCCCCAATTTCTACGCTATTACCAAGATGAGTTGCGATATCCAGGCATAGGATCTCGTCGGTTTGCTATCGAAACCATCCACGGACAGCACATCGGCAACTGCATGTACTACGATATCGACAACTTTAGGGGGCAGGCTGAGTTAGGCATCATGATTGGAGACCGGAACTACTGGAACAAGGGCTATGGCGCAGACGTAGTTAAAACCCTGGTAAACCATATATTTACCGATACCACTCTCAACCGTATCTATCTACACACCCTCGAGTGGAACACCAGAGCCAGGCGCTCTTTTAAGAAGGTCGGCTTCAATGAGGTCAAGAAGGTCAACCGAGATCGGAAGCAATTCATATTGATGGAAATACGTCGGCATGAGTGGTTAAACGGCAACCAGAACCCTAACGCTTCCCAAGATTCACCATCACTACTCGATCCAGGTCCGACAGGTCTTTAACCACCGAAATGTCTGCTCCAGGGAAGGCCTTCCAGGCCAGCCCTTTGACTGCCTCTACCTGGGGCGGGTCTAACTCCAGGATAAGCCCTCCACTGCTGCGAAGGTACCCTGGCGCTTGAGATATCAACCTTCTGATAACATCGAGCCCGTCAAGACCCCCATCTAAAGCCTCTCTAGGCTCAAATAGAAGCTCCGGGTCCATCTTCGAAAGGTTTTCACTCCTGACATAAGGCAGATTAGTCACTATCAGGTCCACTGGCTCAGTAAGCGGATTCAATATGTCCCCTACCAGGAAATGGGTCTTATGCTCTACACCGTATCTGCGGCAGTTCTCTCTTGCCGTGCCCAAGGCTTTGCTAGATACATCTGTAGCGTATATTTTGGCCCAGGGTAGGTGACAGGCCAGGGCTATGGCTATGGCTCCGCTTCCTGTTCCTACGTCCGCTATGGAGAGGGCGCAAGCCTCACCTCTTGAGCGAGCGAACTCCATTGCCTTTTCAACCAAAAGCTCGGTCTCCTGCCTTGGAATTAGAACGTCCCGATTAACCTTAAAAGTAAGGCCGTAGAACTCTTTTTTGCCCAAAATGTAAGCCAGGGGTTCTCGTGTCAAGCGACGCTCCAACAGATGCGAGAAAGACTCCTCCTCCCCGGCGCTCATGTGTTCAATAAGTGAGGCGTAAAAGGCGGCCCGATCCACGCAGAGGACGTGGCGTAAGATAACCTCGGCTTCTAGATCGGCATCTTGGATTCCGACAGCTCTCAGTTTCCTGCGAGCCTTTTGAAGGGCCTCCCCTACAATCACACACCGACCTCTTGTAGGAGGCGTGCTTGTTCCTCGGCAATTAGAGAGTCAATGAACTCATCCAGCGCCCCGTCCAAAACCTGCTGAAGGTTGTATGTAGTCAGGTTAATCCGATGGTCGCTCACCCGGTTCTGAGGGAAATTATAGGTACGGACCTTCTCGGACCTCTCCCCAGTGCCCACCTGAGAGCGGCGGTTAGCCGTAATCTCCTCCTGGCGCTGTTGCAACTCGCGGTCGAATAGGCGCGCCCTGAGGACGGCCATGGCCTTCTGCTTGTTACGTAGCTGGGAGCGCTCATCCTGGCAAATGGCTACGATACCCGTTGGAATGTGGGTGATGCGTATAGCAGTAGCCACCTTTTGAACGTTCTGACCGCCATGTCCGCCGGCATGAAAGATGTCTATTCGTAGGTCATCGGAACGTATGTCAACCTCCACATCATCTGCCTCGGGCAAGACAGCCACCGTTGCTGTAGATGTATGTATGCGGCCTCCGGACTCGGTTACGGGAACCCTCTGCACCCTGTGTACGCCGCTATCGTGCTTTAGCCGGCTGTAAGCTCCCTGGCCTCGAACCTCGAGGATAATCTCTTTGATTCCACCCAAACCTGTTTCACTAAGATCAATGACCTCTGCCTGCCAACCTTTCGACGCAGCATAGCGACTGTACATGCGGTAAAGCTCGGTAGCAAATAACGCTGCCTCTTCACCTCCTGTGCCTGCCCTAATCTCTATGATGACGTCTCTTTCGTCTTTCGGGTCTTTGGGCAGCAGGGCCAGACGGATTCGTTGCTCCAATTCCAGCCGCCTCGCCTCTAGCTGAGAGAGCTCCTCTTTGGCTAAGGTTGCCAGCTCGTCATCTGTACCATCTTTGAGGAGAGCCCCGGCATCATTCGCTTGAAGAAGAATCCTCTGGTGCTCTCTATAAAGGGTAACCAAACCTTCCAAAGAGGCGCGCTCCTTGGCTAAAGCCTGGAGACGCTCGTAGCTTGAGGTAATCTCCGGCTCAAACATGAGAGACTCTATCTCGGAATACCTTCGTTCTATAGTCTCAAGCCTGTTCAACATGTATTCAGTCCTGATGCGAGGTCATACATTGAGGATGATGGATACCCCATGAGTTCATTTTATCAAATTTACTCTTAGCTAACCAAGCCAATTGTTGCCAAATACGGCTGTTAGCCTTTATAGTAAAAAGGGGTCTTTTAATGCGACCCTCGTTTTGTTATACTCCGCAACGTAATTCGCCGACGGGGAGGAAAGATGCCAGCGTATGCTGTCCTAGGTGGTCAGTGGGGTGACGAAGGTAAGGGCAAGATAGTTGACTATCTCGCCGAGAGTGCCCACATGGTAGCCCGTTTCTCGGGTGGTAACAATGCAGGACACACCGTAATAAACAGGTGGGGCGAATTCAAGTTCCACCTCGTTCCGTCTGGGATCTTCTGGCCTCATGCCATCTGTGTGATAGGCAATGGCGTGGTAACAGACCCTGACGTTCTCCTGGAAGAGATAGAGGGTCTCAAGAAGAGCGGCGCAAATGTAAGCCAACTGATAGTGAGCGACCGTTCCCATATCATTATGCCCTACCATGTAGCCCTTGACAGGCTAGAGGAGAAGGCACGAGGCGGCGATGCCATTGGCACCACAGGAAAGGGGATTGGCCCCGTATATAGCGATAAAGCCGCCCGTATAGGTATAAGAGCAGGCGACCTATTAGAGCCGGAATCTCTCTTCTCCAGATTAAAGAGTATTCTGGATCTTAAGAACGCCATCATTACCAAAGTATATGGAGGAATACCTATCTCCCTAGAAGAGGTGTACGAGCGCTGCAAATACTGGTGTGCTCATCTGGGTCCATATATACAGCCTACACAGCCACTAATACATCAGACCCTGGAGAGCAACAAGAGTATCCTTCTGGAAGGGGCGCAAGGCAGCCTTCTGGACCTGGACCATGGGACATATCCCTATGTTACCTCATCCTATCCTACCATAGGTGGGGCATGTATTGGCCTGGGTATCAGCCCCAGGAGCATTGCAGGGATATTGGGGGTTTTTAAGGCATACTCCACTAGGGTAGGGGCCGGCCCATTTCCCACGGAGCTCGACGATGATATTGGCAAGGCCATCCGTGAGCGAGCCTGGGAGTATGGCGCTACTACCGGCAGGCCACGGCGCTGTGGCTGGTTTGATGCCGTAGCCGCCCGTTACACCGTTAGTATCAATGGCTTTACCTCGGCCATCCTCACTCGACTTGACGTCCTGGATGTCTTCTCCCCCGTTAAGATCTGCACAGCCTATGAATTGGATGGGAAGATAATAGACCGCTTCCCTGGCAGCCTCTCAGACCTGGAGAGGTGTAAGCCGATAGTAGAGGAGCTACCGGGCTGGGATAAACCCACGGCCAGCGCCACCCGGCTGGAGGACCTGCCATCCCGCGCCATAGGCTATGTAAGGCGTATCGAGGAGGTCATCGGGTGCCCAATAGACCTCATCTCCACAGGCCCCAAGCGCCACGAGACCGTGGTAATCCGCAAGTTCATGTAAAGATGCTTGGCAACGAGCCTGACAAGGCTGCATTCTCCTTGGGTGTCATGCCAAAATATGTTACGAGCTTAGGCAAGGACAAGCTCAGATGCAAGTCTTATGTGCCGTTGGGTTTGATATTGAAGCACAAATGGGATGCGCCTTCACTGGATCACTGCCTATCAATTCGTTCGGGCTACCGGTCTATGCGGCACGGGTTTATCGCAAGCTTGAGCGCTGTCTTTAGATCAAGGCGCTCGGATTCCTGCAACGGTACAGCCGGATCCATTAGGTACACTTCCCCTATGCCATCAGGCAGTTCAGCGATAAGTCGTTTGGCCAATCGCCCAAGCTTATCGTCGAAGGGGTCTTTAATCATCCCTGAGATCAGCATGGCAATTCCTGCAGGCGCAGGATCGTCCTCGTTCACGCCGAGGGCTTTAGCAAGCTCTGGAAGGTTAATCGCAAGATTTTGCTCACCTCTACTACCCAAGGCACGACTCATAGTCAGTAACATGGTGGAAGTCTCCACTAGGTTCTCATCTGATGGGCCTAAAAGCTCCTCTGCCAAACCTGCCGCATTGATATTGCGGGCTGAAACCCACAACTCTTCTAGTGTCATCTTTTCAGTCTCAGGCTTACCTATTCCATATTGAAGAAGGTCCTCATGCCATGCCATCCAGGTAACGAATCAGAGCCTCATATTCTCCTTCCCACAGCTTTCGGTCAGGTCGTCCTAAGAGTTGTCTGGTGCCGAAAGTAGAGATGGCTCGCTGCAGTTCTTTCCAGGTCTGCCTCAGGCGTTCTCCCCGTTTGACGAAAGGGAAATAATGCCATATGGGACTCCAATATTCCTCCAGCAAACTCAAGGTTGCTACGCCATTCCCTTTGGCTATTGGGAGGTCTTCAACTTGTGCGCAGAAAATTGACGCATCCCATGCTGAACTGATGGCGAGAATTGTGTGAGGGAAACGAGTCGCATATTTGGCAATCCGGTCGGCATCAAGCTGTACAGAGGTGGGTCTAGCTGACCGATATTTGACCTCAACATATTGACTGCCTCCGCTCTTTGGATTTGTTACGATTAGATCCGGGGCCAATGGGTTGTGTGTTGAAAATGACATTTCGTAGCCGCAGTGCTGAACCGTATAGCCAAACTCAGAAAGAACAGCTTCGACAATAGCTTCACCAATGCGTCCCTTAAAGACGTTAGATGACCATCTTGAAGTCATGGGTTCCCCATATAGATTCAATCTGCACTAAGGACTCCTGCCAACTCCTCTGGGGATTCAAGCGACCTCCCAAGAGTATAGAGGGACATGCTTAAGCTTTCCAACACCTGCAAAGCTGAGTCATTCTGAGCGAAGCGAAGAATCTGAATCCAGAGACCCTTCGCTGCGCTCAGGGTAACATGCCCTGCCTGGACAACCCCAAGCGTGAAGTAGTCCCTGCGCTATCCACGTGATACAGGCAACGGCAGGTCTATCTTGTAGCTCTTCAAGACCTGGTCTATCTGGGCGGCCGTTTTCTCATCGGGGGGGACTAGAGGTAGCCTCGGCTTTCCTACCCGGAAGCCCACCCGGTTCAACGAGTATTTGACGGGAATGGGATTGGACATCACAAATAGGACCTTGAAGAGGTCGTGGAGCCTTCTATGCTCGGCGGCGGCCTTCTCCACCTCCCCCTCTAGGATCATCCCCATCATCGCCTTTATCTGGTTGCCCACCAGGTGGGAAGCTACGCTTACCACGCCGTAGCCGCCCAGGGACATGATGTAGAAGGTCTCGTTATCGTTGCCGCTCCACACCCTGAAGTCTTTCCTGGCGCCATGAATAATGCGCGTAATCTGGTCCAGGTCGCTTCCAGCCTCCTTGACGCCGATGATGTTGTCTATCTTGCTCAGGCGGATGGTGGTCTCATGGCTCATGTTCAGGCTGGTGCGGCTGGTCACGTTGTAGAGTATGGCTGGTATTCTGATACTGCTGGCGATAGCCTTGAAGTGCTGGTATAGCCCCTCCTGGGGAGGCTTGTTGTAGTATGGGACAACCAGGAGAACGGCGTCCATGCCTTCCCGCTCCGCCTCCTTGCTCAGCTCAATGCTCTCCGCCGTGTTGTAATTCCCCGTCCCGGCGATGACGGCGGCTTTCTTACCAACCACCTCTTTGATCACGGCGAAGAGGCGCAGCTTCTCCTGGGTAGTCAGAGTAGGGGACTCCCCGGTTGTGCCGGACACCACAACGCCGTCGCTGCCGGAGTTGATGAGGGCGAGTGCTAGCTCCTTCGCCTGCTTGTAGTCCACCCTCCCCTCTTCGTCAAAGGGGGTGACCATAGCGGTGATGAGCCGACCGATTTCGGCCAAGGCTAGCGCCTCCTGCTAGGGGTGAGGAGCAGATCTCTCTTCAGAATCTCCTCTGCTATCTGAATGGCATCGAGGGCGGCGCCCTTTCTCAGGTTATCGGACACTATCCACATGGCCAAGCCTCTGGGGTTAGAGGCGTCACGGCGGATGCGACCCACAAACACATCGTCCCTACCGGCTGCGTCCCAGGGCATGGGATAGGTATTGGATGACGGATCGTCCACCACTTTCACCCCCGGGAACCGGGAAAGAATCTCTCGTGCTTCCTCAGGACTCATGGGGTCGGTAAGCTCAATATGCACCGCCTCGCTATGGGAGGTGTACACGGGAACCCTGACGCAGGTGGCCGAGATGGCGATGTCCGGGGCGTGCATTATCTTTCGCGTCTCCTCCACCATCTTCCACTCCTCTTTAGTGTAGCCGTTGTCCATGAAAGAGTCGATGTGGGGCAACACGTTAAAGGCGATCTGATGGGGATAAACGGATGCCTTGGCGTCTGCCCCTTGAAGGATATTTCCCGCCTGGAGCTTCAACTCCTCAATAGCGGCGGTGCCCGTGCCGGAAACGGACTGATAGGTATCAACGATGATTCGCTTTATGGGGTTCACTCGGTGCAGGGGGTAAAGGGCCATGACCATCTGGGTTGTGGAGCAGTTGGGAATGGCAGCAATGCCTCTGTGGTGCGTCAGATCGTCGGCGTTTATCTCGGGCACCACCAGGGGTACGCGCGGGTCCATTCGGAAGACCGAGCTATCATCTATCACCAGAGCGCCAGCCTCTACTGCTATGGGAGCGTAAAGGCGGCTGACGGCGCCGCTAGCGGAGATGAAAGCGATGTCTATGTCTCGAAAGGATTCCCGGGTCGTCTCCTCCACCGTCAGCTCCTGTCCCTTCACCACCATCTTCTTGCCATGAGAGCGCTTAGAGGCTAGAAGGCGGATGTCGCTGAACGGAAAGTTACGCTCCTCCAATATCTTAAGGAACACTCGGCCAACCGCTCCTGTAGCTCCCACTACAGCGATTCTACAGTTCTGCATCAGGGACTCCTTGTATGCTGACAATGCTGTCTAAACCGAATATCAGACCCTTAGATTTCATCACTTGCCGCACAGCGAGCATAACGCCGGGCATATAGCATTCGCGGCCGATAGTGTCATGACGCAGGCTCAAGGTTTGGCCCTGAGCACCGAAGACAACCTCATGATGAGCCATTAGACCAGGCATTCGAGTGCTGTGTATGACCACTCCCTGGTATTCACCTCCCCTGGTCCCAGGAAGGGTCTCTCTCTCCGCTTTTGGGGCCTTTAAGGGACCTCCCTTTCCTTCAGCGATGGCCCTCGCTATAGCCAGGGATGTCCCAGAGGGGGCATCTATTTTAGTCTCGTGGTGCATCTCATAAACCTCGGCGTAGTCAAAGAAAGGGGCCAGCTGACGGGCCATTTGAATTAAAAGCACGGCGCCTAACGCAAAGTTGGGCGCAATTACTACACCCACCTTGTGTTCCTGGGCCAGATCCTCGGCCTCCTTAATGTTGGACTCAGAGAGGCCGGTAGAACCCGTAACCACGTTTACCTTGCTGGCAGTAGCAGTGCGTAAGGCAGCCATAGCGCCTTCAGCGTTAGTGAAATCCACTACCACCTGGGGGCGGCAACGAGCAAGTATATCAGAAAGGTCGGAGGAGATGGGAATTAAGCCGGAGCCATCGGGAAGTGAAAGGTAATCCTCGGTAGCACGGATCTCCACGGCCCCAACAGGCTCCATACCAGGCTCGGCGCATAAGGCTTTCAGTACCTCACTGCCTACCTTTCCAAAGGCACCGTGAACCACTACCTTAACCGTTGCCATAACCTTAACTTACGTACCAATAGGCTACAATAATAACTAGCGGTCTCTGCCTGGTGGTCCATTTCTCTGCCCAGGCCCTCGATCATCCCTGAACCCTGGCCGAGGTCCACGCGGCCCGAAGCCACCCCGCCCCTCTCCCCCCTCTCGAGAGGAGGAGCGGAATCTTTGGGCCGAATCGCCTCTCTGAGCATCCCTGGCGCGTGCGCGTGCTAGACTCGCTTGCGGAACACCTTCAAGCACAGCCCTACGAGATAAATTAATGCGTCCCATACTATCTATTTCGGTCACCATGACCGTGACTTCATCGCCTATCTTGACCTCTTCTTCTACACTGGGAATTCTGTGATCTGCCAGTTCACTTACATGGACAAGTCCCTCTTTACCAGGAAGGATCTCCACAAAGGCACCAAAGCTAGCTACTCGGGTCACCTTGCCTGCATATACAGTTCCCACCTCTACCTCTTTGGTAAGATTCCTAATTCGTTCTATGGCTCGTTGCGCAGCGTCTTCGCTGGTGGAGCCTATTATGACTGTACCGTCATCTTCTACATTTATTGTTGCCTTAGTCTCTTCAATGATGGATCGTATAGTCTTCCCTCCAGGGCCAATAAGACTGCCGATCTTATCCACCGGTATTGTAATGCGTATCATACGGGGTGCATAAGGACTCAACTCTGGTCTGGCAACAGCGATAGTCTGCTGCATCTTCTCAAGAATGTATAGGCGAGCTTCCCTGGCTTGATTCAAGGCTCCGGCCATTATCTGGTCGCTGATACCCTTAACCTTGATGTCCATTTGGAGAGCGGTGATGCCCTTTTGGGTGCCAGCTACCTTAAAGTCCATATCGCCCAAGGCGTCCTCTACACCCTGAATATCTGTCAATACAGCGTAGTGTCCATCTTCTCCGGTAATCAGCCCCATGGCAATGCCCGCTACTGGAGCCTTGATAGGGACACCGGCGTCCATGAGTGCCAGGGTACTTCCACAGACGCTAGCCATAGATGTGCTGCCGTTGGAACTAAGCACTTCAGATACCAATCGAATGGTGTAGGGAAACTCCTCTTCTCTGGGTATAACCGGCAGGAGAGCCCGTTCGGCCAAGGCTCCGTGTCCTATCTCCCTACGCCCAGGGGAGCCAACCCGACGTACCTCTCCAACAGAGTAAGGGGGGAAATTATAGTGATGTAGGAAGCGTCTTGTATCCTCAGGGCTCAAGGTGTCCAGTCTTTGTACCTCACTGACGGATCCCAGGGTGGCAATGGTAAGGACCTGAGTAAGTCCGCGTATAAAGAGCCCGGAACCGTGGATCCTGGGAAGGACCCCAACTTCAGAATCTATCTGCCTGATATCCTTCAGGCCTCGTCCATCCGGACGTGTGCTCGCCTTCAATATCCGGTTACGGACCTCTTTCTTTACAAGAGATTCAAAGGCTGCTGCTATTTGGGATTGTGAATACTTATCTTTCAGACTGACAAGAAGCTCTTCCTTTAATCCCTTTAGGCTCTCCTCCCGCTGAGGTTTGCCCTCCGGCGCATAGATAGCCTCAACTAAACGCCCCTTGATAAAAGCAGAGGCCTCAGCGTCAAGCTCCTTGGACTCCTCATTTAGGCTAAAGCTCATGTTGGGCTTGCCTATCTTAGCAATCATTTCCCTTTGAAGCTCGACAAGCTCACGGTTCGTCTCCTGAGCTCGTTTAACACCTTCCAACACCATCTCCTCGGTGACCTCGTTGGCACCAGCCTCTACCATTACTACCTCGTCTTTAGTGCCAGAGACTACCATATCTAGAAGACTGTTCTTGAGTTGGGCGAAGGTGGGATTGACCACAAGCTCTCCATCAATATATCCAACGCGAGTGGCTGCTACCGGTCCACCAAAGGGTATTTCAGAGATGCTTAGAGCAGTTGAAGCCCCAATGATGGCGAGAACATCGGGAGGATTTTCCTTGTCTGTGGAGAGGACAGTCACAATTACCTGGACCTCATTTTTGAAGCCCTTGGGAAAGAGGGGTCTTAGGGACCGGTCAACCAGTCTTCCCGAAAGCACCGCCTCCTGGCTGGGACGTCCCTCCCTACGGAAGAAGCTACCCGGGATCTTGCCTGCCGCGTAGAGCCTCTCCTCATAGTCAACCGTGAGGGGGAAGAAGTCTATCCCTTCTCTGGGCTGCGCTAGGCAGGCAGTTACCAGCACTACGGAATCACCGTAACGTACGGTAACTGAGCCATTGGCTTGTCCGGCGAGCTTGCCATTCTCTATGGTCAAAACCTTGCCAGCAATATCGCATTGAAAGATGTGGGACATGAAGCTGTCAAACCTCCTTAAGTGGCAACCCAAAAGCAGATAGTCCCGACTGAAGTCGGGGCTATCTGCGCAAGCCTAGTCTGGTGAGAAGGGTCGTATATCGAGTCACATCCTCACGATTGAGATACCGAAGCAAGTCTCTCCGGTGACCCACCAATCCCAACAGACCCCGCCGAGTGTGGTGATCTTTGCGGTGTGTCCTCAAGTGATCAGTAAGCTCATTGATTCGCTGAGTTAGTAATGCGACCTGTACCTCTGTAGAGCCAGTATCCTTTTCTCCAACTCCAAAATCTTTGATGATGGTCTCTTTTTTTGCCCGATCCACTCCTGTCTCCTGGATTGATTCCCTTACATATTCTTCATTATTTGGTAAGGATTATAACACTCTTCAATAGCTATGTAAACGACGAAAGTGACATGGTTGCCCTAATTGTAAATAGAAGCTATTCGGAAATTCCCTTTCTTGTATAGGCATCGCCACGGCCAGAATAGAGACCGAAGTAATGAGGTTTAAGCTGCGTTATTCAGGCGTCAAAAGAAGGGAGATGAGGTTCAGCAGTTGCGACAGAAAACGCCAACTCAGGCATTCTTTAAGACGATACCTTCCAGGACGTTGGCTGCATCTTCACAAAGGTCAGTAGCTAGTTCCAGATTGTTATATATTTCACGCCATTTCAGAATTTCGATGGGAGGAGCGGTACTATTGAATAGCTCTGCTATAGCCATGCTAGTGACGTGGTCTGCCTCGTTCTCCAACCTATTAACTTCTACGGTATGGGGAAGTATTTCCTTAAGTCTAGCGCCTTTATGTTTCAATAACGAGACTGCCTGCTCTAAGATTTCTGCACTCCTCTGGATTATTCTAGCTAATTCTATCACATGCTCTGTAGGCTTCGGGATATTGAATTCTCTTAGATTCCGACATGTTTCTTCGATGGCATCTATCACGTCATCCAAGCGATCAGCTAATAGCGCTATGTCTTCTCTGTCCAAAGGCGTGACAAAGGTGCGGTGTAGATTGCGCATAATCTCCCCAATAACGTGGTCTCCCGCCTCTTCCAGACGTTTAATCTCAGCAATCTTATCGGCCACGTTCTCATAATGCTCCATAAGATCAACCAGCTTTTGGGAGATCTCAAGCAATATCCTGGCGCTGCTCCGCAGCAGGCCGAAGAAACGCTCCTCCCTTGGCAAGAAGGATAAGTTCATTGACTGCCCTCTAAAGATTTGGCCAACTCAACCTTATTCATGGTTTCTTAAAACGAACCCCCTCCTTACAAGGAGGGGGTTCGTTGTGCGCATACATATTAGACTTTAGGGTGAAATATGGAGATCGCCTATAATAAACCATTTTATAGAAACCCTTGGCCAACCCGAACCCCCCTATTCTATTTTCGGGAAGCTATTTGTGAAAATTGTAACATACTTAGATGACGGTGTAAATGTTGTGTCCAATACAGCCCTGGAGCAAAGTCCACTCCGCCACAAATTGTACCTCCATTGGGTTGCCTTCTCCTTGATATGCTGACATCTCAATGCTATAGACGCTGTCTCGTGTCACTGGCGTCTTAATATCCGGCACGGTCCAGGTTCCCCATATGGTAGGGATGAGGACGCGACTGCCATAGTCATTAGAGGTACAGGCCTGCCTGCCCATCCTTCTCTTATGGCTTGGCTGGCGTAACCTTCGACCTCACCAAGGGCTACATCGGGGCCTTTCTGCTGATTGTCGGCGGAGCGATCGCAACCGCCATCCTGGTGCTTTTATGCAGGCGACCTAAGCTACTAAGCCCCTTCACCAAAGACCATCATAACCACGACATAGCGATAAAGGAGAATTAGCCTCGTCTACCCTTGGATAGAAGCATTGTGGCTTTGGCTGAAACCGCTGGGTTAGGCCTTTATCTTAGTGAACACCGGCTTCCAGTTCTCATGGAACATGCGCTCAATGGACTCCTCAGGAATAGTGGGGTAGCCCATCTTCTTCAGACGGCCATTGATACCACGGAAACCTTCTATAGACTCCTTGGGATTCTGCACATCGGAAGCCCACAGTAGCTTATTCGGATTCCGAGATGGCATGCTGAACCAGTAGAGAATTGGCTCGTCCAGGTGAGGGAATGGGTGGAACACGGTGGGTTTGCCACCGCCTGGGCCGGTGCCTACACCGCCTCCTAACGGCATCATGGACACGTCGGCATACAGGTTGGCGTGTCTGGATAAGAGGTTAGCAGCCTCATGATAGCGAGGCTCCCCCATGTGGCACAGCACCACCTTCAATTTGGGGAAGTTAACGCACATCTCGTCCAGGTCATCCAGATTAGCGTACTTCAGGTAACTCTTCGCCGTCCCTACTGGGCCGGCGTGGATAAGCATCGGAATATCATAAGCGATGGCCACCTCATATGCAGGTGAACATGCGGGATCAGCCAGGCTGTAGTTGCCATATCCGGGACTTAACTCCCCAATGGCAACTGCCCCCAGGTCTCTGATGCAGTGTTCCAACTCGTCGGCCGCCCCATGATCGTTTAAATAAACAGCAGGGCCCCAGTATAGCTTACCGGCGTGGGGCTTTGCCGCCTCGGCTATCAACTCGTTAGGCACCTCTACTCCGTGGGTCCTTCCGCTCTTCAAGCCCACTAGGATCCCTTTGTCCACCCCAGCCTCTCCCATATCCTTCAACGCCCTCTCCGCCGTACGCTCGGATCTCGCCTTTGCCTGATTAAACTGCTCCTCGGTCATGCCCTTTGTCTGCACCTGCGGGAAATGGTCGGGCCAGCGTCTCCAGTGTAGATGACAATCAAGAATCATGTCTCCTCCTTTTAATTTTTGCTTTCAGGGTTATGAATAGCCTGTGTTCCAGATCCGACCTGCGATGTCAATCCTCTATCCTGAATATAACCGTGTCACTAGACCCTCTCTTGAACTAGGCAGGCCATCTACGTAACCTTCGAGGTGATTATATGCCGATAACAGAACCAGCGCAACTAGACCAGTTATGAGACTATTTCAATTTTGGAAGAATCTCCTTTACAAGCAGATCAAAGCTCCGCTTCCGCTTTGCCCTTACGCCACGAGGCCTGAAGGCAAGGCTAACATTGGGGAATGGTGATATCGCCTGCCATATCGCCTTCATTCTTGGTAAGACCTCCTGGGGTGTTCCGGCCAACATCCCGGCCGCCTCTACCAATTCATCGCTGACGAGCTGGGCATGGCGGGCGAGTTTACCTTCGCGGGTATAGGAACGCAGGTGGTCGAAATAGTCATAAGCCTCCCCAGCTCTTTTGGCTTCCTCCCGAAAGCGTTCAAGTTCAGGGGGAAGGGTCCTGCTCCTCTGGACAAATATGCCTTTCATCATTGCGGATACAGGTCCTTTCATCTCTTCCAGCGCCTCTTTTCTGTTGTGAGAGACGGCGAATTGCACAGCCACTTCAACCTTAAGGGTGCCGAAGTCCCGCCCCACCTCTTTAGCTCGGTCCTTGAGGCGCTGCAACCCAGTTGAGACCCCTTCAGCAGTAGTACCACCACCAACTCCGCCCATGATCCCATCGGCCAGCTGGAGAGCCATTTTGGTATTCAGGGGCGCCACTGCAGCCACATGTATGGGAATATCTGCCTTCCTCTCCTTGAACTTGGCCCGAATAATCTCCACGGCCTCCCGCAAGACCGAAGCCGAGGCAGGTTTCTCCCCCATGCTTCTTACTGCGTTGTCCCCTGCTCCTATCCCCAATATGGCCCTGCCTTTGGAAAGTTCGTGAAGAGTTAGCATGTGGTTGGCCGTGACCCTGGGGTGGCGAGTCAGGGGATTGGTTACGTTAGGGCCTATCCGCATCCTAGAGGTGTTAATGGCGACGAGGCTGTCCCAGGCGCAATAGTCGTCGTAGGCATCGGTGGAGTCTATCAGCCAGAAGTTTTCGAAGCCATGATCCTCGGCCAGCTTGGCCACATACACATAGTCAGCATAGGTCAAGTCCTGCCATATGTCCGCGTCTATCTTTGGCATGCGGTCTCTCCTTTGCGAATTATTCGTGAGAAAATCATCCTTGAATTGGAAGTCTCAGTCCCACGATAGGCGAATTTGCGAAGCGCTTCTAGGAGCGCAGTTGTGGGAGGATCTCCTTCACAAGCAGGTCAAAGCTTCGCTTCCGCCTTGCCCCTACACCTCGAGGCCTGAAGGCAAGGCTTACATTGGGGAATTGGGATGCCGCTTGCCATACTGACCTCATTATAGGCAAGACCTCCTGAGGTGTTCCGGCCATGCCCCCACTCAGTGCCTCTGCTAACTCGTCGCTCATAAGCTTAGCATGGCGGGACAGCTGGCCGTCGCGGGTATGGGACCGCATGTGGTCAAAATAATCGTAAGCCTCGCCGGCTCTCCGGGCCTCCTCTTGGAAGCGTTCCAGTCCCGGCGGAAGAGGTCTCAGACCAGTCCTGGCCAAGGACCCTTTTATCTCCTCTATGGCCTCTTTTCTATTGTGAGAGATGGCGAAACTCACACCAAGGCTGACTTCAAGGGTGCTGAAGTCCCTACCCACTTCCTTCGCCTTAGCCTTGAGGCTTTCCAATCCTGCCAGCACACCTTCAGCAGGATCGTGGCCTCTGCCTGCGCCAGAACCTCCAAAAATGATGCCGTCGGCCAACTGGAGAGCCATTCTGGTATTTAGCGGCCCCACTGCGGCCACATGTATGGGAATTTCCGCCTTCCTCTCTTTGAACTTGGCTCGAATGATCTTTACGGCCTCACGCAAAACGTGAGCCGTAGCAGGTTTCTCCCCCATGCTTCTTACGGCGTTGTCCCCTGCCCCTATTCCCAGGATAGCGCGGCCTTTGGAAATATCGTGGAGGGTCAGCATGTGATTGGCCGTCACCCTGGGGTGGCGGGTCAGGGGATTCGTTACGTTTGGCCCTATTCCCATCCGAGAGGTGTTAACGGCAACGAGGCTGTCCCAGGCGCAATAGTCGTCGTAGGCATCGGTGGAGTCTATGAGCCAGAAGTTCTCGAAGCCGTTATCCTCGGCCTCCTTGGCCACCGCCACCCAGTCGGCATAGGTCAGGTCCTGCCAGATGTCGGCGTCCAACTTTGCCATGCCCTTTCTCCTTTGCGAACTGTTCGTGAGAAAATTATCCTTGAATTGGAAGTCTCAGTCTCACTATAGGCGAATTTGCGAAGAGTTTCTAGGAGCGCAATTTTGGAAGGATCTCCTTTACAAGCAGGTCAAAGCTCCGCTTCCGCCTTGCCCCTACACCTCGAGGCCTGAAGGCAAGGCTTACATTGGGGAATTGGGATGCCGCCCGCCACACCGCCTTCATTATAGGCAGAACCTCCTGGGGCGTCCCCGCCATGCCCCCACTCAATACCTCCGCCAGCTCATCGCTCATCAACTGAGCATGGCGGGCCAGTTGGCCGGCACGGGTATGGGACCTCATATGATCGAACCAATCGTAGGCTTTGCCTACCCTGTTGGCCTCTTCTTGGAAGCGTTCCAACCCCGGCGGAAGGGGTCTCCCATCCCTCAATCCACCAGCCAGGGGCCCCTTTATCTCTTCTATAGCCTCTTTCCGGTTGTGGGAGATGGCAAAACTCACAGCAACCTCAACTTGAAGTGTACTAAAGTCCCGTCCCACTTCTTTGGCTAGGGCCTTGAGGCGTTCTATCCCCATCACCACCCCTTCAGCTGGATTGCGGCCTCTGCCTCCTACTCCACCCATGATCCCATCGGCCAGTTGGAGAGCCATTTTGGTATTTAGGGGCGCCACTGCAGCCACATGAATAGGAATGTCAGCCTTCCTCTCCTTGAACTTGGCCCGAATAATCTCCACGGCCTCTCGCAAAACGGAAGCCTTGGCAGGCTTCCACCCGATGCTTCCTACAGCGTTGGCACCTGCTCCTATCCCCAGGATGGCGCGGCCTTTGGAAATCTCGTGAAGGGTCAGCATGTGGTTGGCCGTGACCCTGGGGTGACGAGTCAAGGGATTGGTTACATTAGGGCCGACTCGCATCCGCGATGTGTTAACGGCTACTATGCTGTCCCAGGCGCAATAATCGTCGTAGGCATCGGTGGAGTCTATGAGCCAGAAGTTTTCGAAGCCGTTATCCTCGGCCTCCTTGGCCACCGCCACCCAGTCGGCATAGGTCAAGTCCTGCCAGATGTCCGCATCTATCTTTGGCATATCCTCTCTCTCTTCTTCTCAAGAATTAGCGAAACCTGCCTTCAGGCGATTCCTAGAACGTTACTACTTGAACCAGCCACTCTCCAGGGAGCGAGATGCAAAAGAGAAGACGTAGGCATAGAAAGTAGGCATAACATTCTCGATGTTGGGCTGCGTAAAGGTGTAGATGAAAGGCAGCATCGCCTCAAGGCGATAGACGTTCTCCTCCCCCAACTGGAATAGCTTCTGGTACGCCTCCCGCTGCTTCGCAGGGTCGAAGGTCGTCCTCTGGAGGGTCGCCAACCTATCCACCTCGGGATCGTTGATGAAGTAGAAGTTGTTGGGGGACTTGGAGTACATGGTAGCATAGGTAGAGAAGTCCCAACTGGTGCCCGGGATGGTTACGAACCAGCTCATGTGTTCGTAGGTCCTTTCTGTGTACTCTTTGGCATGGGCGGCAGTCTCCAGGGGCCTTAAGGCTATATCTACTCCGATGTTCGCCTTCCATTGAAAAGCCATCATCTCCATCTGGACCAATTGCCCACCCGAGGCAGAGGATGCTATGTTCAAAGTTCCCTTGAAGCCGTTGGGGTATCCGGCCTCGGCCAACAGCCTCTTGGCCTCCGTTGGATTGAACTGGTAGTACTTGCTCCTGCTTTCCAGAGTAGCGGGAACGTCCCACCCCATGGCATCCACGGGTACCTGCTGGTTCAGGTAGGCCCCACCGTTATAGGCGGTGGCATTTATGGCATTCCTATCTAAGCCCATGGAGATGGCCCTGCGAACGCGGACGTCGTTGTAGGGTGGCTTGTCCGTCCGCATGGCTGCGTGCTGCCCGGCACCGGTGAGGAGGTGCATTATGCCCGGGCAGGTGGGGCAGTCCTTAACGAATTTTTCAACCTCTCCCGGACCACTAGTAAAGTTAGTGTAGCTGGTCTTCCCGGTTATCATGGCTGCATAAACGGCGGCACCGTCGGATACCCTTGCAGATTCAACCTTATCGAAGTAGGGAAGCTGGAGGCCGGTGTGGCCCTTAATGTGATACTTGGGGTGCCGTTCGGCCACAAAGCCTCCATTGGACTGATACTCCACCAGCTTGAAGGGGCCGTAGCCTATGCACCAAGTCTTGATGCCTCCAGCCTCCTTCTCCATCTCGGGGGCGGTGAACTGGATGCCCGTGCCGCCCAGCAGGGCGAGGAGGTGGGCAAAGGGCTCGCTGGTCTTGACGACCAGGGTAGTCGGGTCTTTGACGGTAACCTCACTGATTATCTTGAAGGAGCCTGAATATATGCTGAGCTCGCGGTACTTCTCGATGTTGAACTTCAGATCCTCGGCGGTCACTTTGCGGCCATTGACGGGGGGCCTGTCGTGCCAGTAAACGTTGGGGTTCAGCTTGAACTCCCAGGTGAGATCGTCCAATCGTTTCCAGGACTCGGCGGCGTCAGGCTGGGGTATGGGGGTAGTATTCCCTCCGAACTTATCATTGACGCCCCTTAACAGGCCGCCGTAGCAGACTCCGCTGCCGCTGCCCCCTGCCCCGGCGGAGAGCCTGACGTCCCAGTTTAGAAGGGTGCTGGTGCTTCCTTTGACAAATGTGCCGCCATATTTGGGCTGGGTCGTGGGCAACGGCACGTCGGTCATCCACTTCATTTGAGGGTACTTGGTCAGAAGGGACTGCATCTCTTTGGGCAGCCTCTGAGTCGCCGAGAGAACTGTGGTCGGGGCTGGGGCTGCGGTTGGAGCCGGCGCCACAGTAGCGGCAGGCGCTCGGGTTGGGGCTGGCGCCACGGTAGGGGCTACTGGAGCCACCGTGGGTGCGGGAGCCTTGGTTGGAGTAGGCGGCACGGGCGTCGCCGTAGGCTGGGCCGCTCGGCAGCCGGCAACAGCCAGGGACGCTGCAAACAACAACAGAACTGGAACCCATAACAGACTTCGCTTGTGCACTATTTACCCCCTAACTTTTAGTCGTCTTCACGGTCTTTAACCTACCATACTAAATAACACGGGAATCAGGATTTGTCAAGATTGGGATATTGTTCACAATTCTCTTCAGCACCCTGTTAATGGCTGCGCTGGCATTGACAGGAGGACAGGCGTAAACAAGTCGTACGAGATATTGTCGCATACCCTTAGGTAACTTGTGCTAACGCAGCTCTTTTGGTAGTACGAAGGTTACGTCTTCTGGCGCTCCTTCCAGGGCTATTACCCGCTCGGGCTTTAAGGCTTTTATGACCTGTTCTACCAGGTCTTCCGGCGTAGAAGCACCAGAGGTTATACCTACCTTCTTTACTCCCTCCAGCCATTTGAGAGATAGCTCTTCTGGTCCGTTAATCAGATACGCAGGCACACCATGAGCCTCGGCCACCTCCCTTAAACGGTTGCAGTTGGAGCTGTTCTGGGCTCCGATGACCAGCACAAGCTCCACGTAATTCGCAAGCTCTTTCACAGCAGCCTGCCTATTGGTAGTAGCGTAGCAGACATCGTTGCGTACCAGGGAGTTGGGAAAATGTTGCTCTATCCCCGTTACAGCGCGTTTGGTGTCGTCAACTGAAAGGGTCGTCTGAGTGAGCACTACTAAGGGCGTTTGAGGATCCCAATTAGGCAAAGAGACTCCTTCGCGCTCATCTACAAGAAACATTGGAGCCTGTCCCATAGTGCCTATTACCTCTTGATGGCCCCGATGTCCCACCAGGATTACCCTTCTCTCCTCAGAGCTGTATTTGCGTGCCTCATTGTGAACCTTTGTAACCAGAGGGCAGGTGGCATCTATGATCTTCAATCCTCTGGCTTTAGCCTTCTCGAAGTCTTCCGGAGCCGAACCATGGGCAGAGAAGACCACCACAGAACCTTCAGGAATCTCCGTTACATCCTCCACGGTGATGGCTCCCTTTCGCTCCAGCGACTCCACCACGTAAGGATTGTGGACGATCTGATGCTTTACGTACACTGGAGGAGTGAATCGCTCAAGGGCCAACTCTACCGCATCGATGGCTCTGACTACTCCTGCGCAGAATCCTCTAGGAGAGCTAAGATAGACTTCCATAGCCATCTCCTGCTTTAAGATATTTCAAGTCTTCCAAGGTAGTGCCTAATTTCATAAATCCGCGCATACAAGGCCACCCCAAACCCCGCTCACCCTTAGACAGGTCGGGACGACATAGTCGGACCTGCCGAAGGGTGAGCAAACTATCCACCTGGAGTTTCCGTGCAAGGCCAGTTAGGGGTGTAAAACCGCCCCTTCTTATATTCGGAGGCTTGTAACCCCCGCCTGCCCGTAGATTCCCTCCTCCTTCAACAGCATTTGTGCTACCTCTTTGGCGTGGTAGCTAATAACTATGTCGGCACCGGCCCTCTTAATGGCTGTCAGTATCTCTATGGTGATACGCTGGCCGTCTATCCATCCCTTTTGAGCCGCCGCCTTGACCATAGAATACTCCCCACTGACGTTATAAGCGGCCAGGGGGAGATTGAATGATTCCCGAGCCTTGGATAGCACATCCAGGTAGGCGAGAGCAGGTTTTACCATTACTATATCTGCGCCCTCGTCTATATCCAGTTCTATCTCCCTCATGGCCTGGCGCAAACTGGCTGGATCCAGCTGGTAGCTGCGTCGGTCGCCAAACTGGGGGGTAGATTCTGCGGCCACCCGGAAAGGGCCATAAAACGAGGAGGCGTACTTGGCGGCGTAGGCCATAATGGGGGTATTTTGAAAGCTGTGGGCGTCTAGGATTTGCCGGATGGCCCTAACCTGGCCATCCATCATAGCCGAGGGTGCTACCATGTCAGCCCCTGCCTCTGTGTGAGAGAGTGCCGACTGGGCTAAAAGCTCCAGGGATGGGTCGTTGTCTATCTTGCCGTCCTTTATCACACCACAGTGGCCGTGGTCGGTGTATTCACACAAGCAAACATCGGTAACAACCAGGAGCTGTGGAGCAACCTGCTTGATGACCCCTATAGCCTCTTGGACGATTCCATGGGGGTCGTATGCTTCAGAACCTAGAGGGTCTTTACGAGCAGGGATGCCGAAAAGCAGGACGCCGGGAATCCCCAGCTCCGCTATAAGAGCAGCCTCAGCCGAGAGCTTGTCTAGCGAAAACTGGTAGCATCCAGGCATAGGCTCTATCTCTTCCCGTACATCTCTACCGTGGGTGACGAAGAGAGGGTATATGAAGTCGTTAATCGAAAGGCGTGTCTCCTGGGCCATTTTTCTCAGGGTTGGCGACTCTCTCAATCTACGAAGCCTCGTTTGAGGAAAGTTTGCCATTCTAACGTTCCTCCTTCTGAAAAGCCTCGACCAATGATTGAACCAGTCCTGGGATTGTGTGCTCCCTGGCAACAACATCTACCTTAAGTCCCATCTCTCGCGCCGTGTTAGCGGTGACTGGCCCAATGCATGCAATAAGGCTGCCCTCCAGCAAGCCTGTCTTGCCCCCTAGCAGCGATATAAGATTGCGTACAGTAGATGAGCTGGTGAAGGTCACAATATCCACACCTTTTGAGAAGATCTCTTGAGCTTTTTGAGAAGAGTCAAGAGGGATTACGGTTTTATAAACAGGTATCTGGTGCACCTGAGCGCCCAGCGTCCTGAGGCCCGGCACCAAACTATCCTGCCCGACACTAGCTCTGGGCAGCAGGACACGCATCCCTTGAGTATTCATTGCCTTGAATCCCTCTATGAGACCATCAGAGAGATAGCGATCAGGAGTAAAGTCAACTGTAATCCCCTTCTCCTGTAAAGCCTTGGCTGTTGCTGGGCCGATGGCCGCCACTTTTACTCCGTCGAACCCTCTGGCATCCAGATTTAGCCTTTGCAGGCAACAGAAAACAACCTCCACGCCGTTGACGCTGGCAAAGATTACCCAATCATACTCTTCAAGCCTCTGCAAGGCTGAGGTGATCTCATCATAGTTGTCCATAGGCTGTATTTCTATGGCGTGGACCTCCAAGGGAATAGCTCCCTCCTTCTTCAAAAGACGTGAAAGAACACTCGCTTGAGTGCGAGAGCGTGTTACCAATACTCGCTTGCCCAGAAGGGTCTTGTTACTAAACTGAGCCTTATCAACTACCATTACGCTTCTTCAGTCTCGATAATCTCCCTGGCCCCCGAGTCCATCAACTCTTGGGCTAGGCGCTGCCCCACCTCTACCGGATAAGAGGTGTCCGATACGATCTCGGCTCGGAACAATCTTGGACCATCTACGGTAGCGGCCATACCGTAAAGGAATAGCTTATTCTCCTTGACCTCTCCATAGGCAGCCAGAGGTACCTTGCATCCTCCGCCCAAAGCCTGGAGGAAGGCCCTCTCCGCATTTACGGCAATGCGCGTAGGCGGATGTTCGGCCTTTGAGACAATCTCTAGGGTTTGCTCATCGTCGGAGCGGATCTCCACTGCCAAGGCTCCCTGTCCTACGGCCGGTATGAATTTCTGGGGGGGTAGGTATTCTGATATCTCCTCTTGTCTGTCCAAACGCATGATTCCCGCCGCCGCCAAGACTACACCATCGTAATCACGGCTTTTGGCCTTCTCGAGGCGAGTATCCACGTTACCTCTGATAGGGACTACCTGAATATCTGGGCGCTCTGATCTAATCAGAGCTTCTCTTCGGGGGCTGCTGGTCCCTATTTTGGCCCCTAATGGCAGCTTGTCCAAGGTTACACCCCATCTGTTGACCAGCACATCCCTGGGATCAAGACGTTGTCCGATTGCCCCAAGGGTCAGGCCCGGAGGAAGGGTCGAAAGGAGGTCCTTAAGGCTGTGCACAGCCAGGTCTATCTCCCCTTCTAAGAGGGCGGTTTCTATATCCGATACGAATATACCCTTCCCAAGGCTAAGAAGAGGAGCCTCCCGCTCTCTGTCGCCCCGGCTATGAATAATGGAAACGACGAACTCCGTGTCAGGATGGTGGTAGCTTAGTTGTTTAAGGATCTCCTCAGTCTGATATAGGGCCAGAGTGCTGCCCCGGGTGCCTACAACTATTCTCTTTAAGGCAGTCATTTTTGAGTCTTTCTCAGCATTCTCTGGCTTCTACAGGCCATTCCAAAATAGACGGCTCTTCTGGTAGATTTCTAGCCTGTGGACTCACAGCGAAGTGGTCTTTCTTGAAGCTACATGTACAAGGTTAGCACAGGGAAAAGTCGAAATCAACGCCATCATAAGGCATGGCCTCGCCCTGGACCTGGGACTCACCAGTGTAAAAATCAGAGGATTCATTGCTAGAAGCTATTCCGAAATTCTCGTCTGGGGAGTCTAGAGGGGGCGAAGCCCCTTCTGGTGGGGGTCTGGGGGTATCCCCCAGATTTATTTCCATCTCCCTCTCCCTGCTAAGGGAGAGGGAGACACAGGGGGTGAGGGATTTTGGCATTAGGTACTAGTG
>JACQTT010000050.1 GCA_016210665.1 Chloroflexota bacterium
ACATCCCTGGTCAGCGGGCCAATCTGGTCCAGGGAGCTGGCGAAGGCTACCAGGCCGTAGCGGCTTACCAGGCCATAGGTGGGCTTCAGTCCCACAACGCCGCAGAGGGCCGCAGGCTGCCTGATGCTTCCCCCTGTATCCGATCCCAGGGAGTAGATGCACTCCCCAGCGGCCACGGCCGCTGCCGGCCCGCCGCTGCTGCCCCCAGGCACTCGCTCCGTGTCCCAGGGGTTCAGGGTGTTGAAGAAGGCGGAATTCTCTGTAGAGGAGCCCATGGCGAACTCGTCCATGTTCCCTTTACCCAGCAAGACGGCTCCTTGGGAGTAAAGACGCTCAACTACGGTAGCATTATAAGGGGGGATAAAGTCCTGAAGCATACGGGAGGAGCAGGTAGTAGGCATCCCTTTGGTACACATATTGTCTTTGATCTGCATCGGGATACCTGTCAAGGGCCGGGCCTTACCCGAGGCTATGAGGCGATCAGCCTGGCTTGCCTGCTCCAGGGCTACCTCGGGAGTTACGGTGACGAAGGCCCTTATCCTGGGCTCTACCTTTTCGATGTGTTCCAGGACGGCCTTTGTCAGCTCTACCGAAGAGACCTCTCGACGACGGAGAAGCTCGGCAGCTTCATGGGCTGTAAGGTTTACGACGTCAGAAGAGTTCATCTGATACCTTTAGATCACTCTGAGGCTTAGGATTGTGGTTTAGGCTAAGCAGACAGACTGCCGTTACTCTAGAACGGCCCTCACTCGAAATAGATCGGCTTCTCGGTGAGGAGCATTAGCTAGAATATCTTCTTTGGAGTAGGAGTCCCGCGGCTCATCTTCCCGAAGAACCGTATCCAGGGCTACGGAATGACCTGTGGGGTGAACATCGTCGGTATTCACCTGCTTCAAAACCTCGAAGCTTTCAAGAATATTGGAAAGCTGGTGCTGCATGCGCTCGATATCCTCTTCCGTCATACCCATTCGAGCAAGGAGGGCTATATGGCGTACCTCTTCCTTGGAAATCCTCATGACTTCTACTCCAAGACAATGTTGGTGGAGCCAGTGTATCACAAAGCGGTGTGTGCGCGTCAAGGCTTCGTAGCTTCAATGGTGGTGTCAAGAAGAGTGCTTAATTTCTCTAAGATAACTGACCTCCCGGCAAGTATTCCAGAGACTGATTACTCAATAGATTATGCGTCGTAGCTTATATACGAGACGTATTTCGATGTGATAGCCTAGGAGGATGCAGAGGCGAGCGAAATGCTATAACAAGCCCTCGATGCCCTTCGGGAATATGGAGAGATTTTGGCGAGAGGCCAAGGCCTGGGAAGCCTCTGAGAAGGGCTAATACTTCAAAATAGCCTCATACGTTATTAAAGAAGATTTGTATTACACCCCTTGTTATTAAATGGCCTATGCGTTACCCTTTTAATAAAACGCGGATGAGCAATAATTATTAAGATTTATTAAATCAAATTTTGTACCCAACTCCCTGGTTGGAGATTCAGAAAATGGTGTCTATGACTCATGGACAGGACATGCGGGCTGGACAATATGTGCGTCAGCCAACTGGATGTCGAGCGTTTATCCCTAGACCTACGCCTGCGGTCTCTGAGTTACGAATAGAGGGAGAACTTCTTCAGCTTCTTTCAAGAGCAGATCAAGCCCTGGGACGTTTAGATGCTTCGGCTGACGTGTTGCCCAACCCTGATCTATTTGTAGCCATGTATGTGGGGAAAGAAGCCGTTTTGAGTTCTCAGATTGAGGGAACCCGGGCTTCCTTGACAGACCTCTTGGAACACGAAGCATTGCGAGTTCGTAAGGGATGGCAATCTGATGTTGGTGAAGTTGTTAACTACGTCAGAGCTATGCATTACGGGTTGGAAAGACTCCGTACCCTCCCTATTTCGAACCGGTTGCTTCGAGAAATTCATAAGGAGTTGCTTAAAGGCGTACGAGGAGGAGAAAAGTCACCGGGAGACTTCCGGACATCCCAAAACTGGATCGGACCCTCAGGTAGCGATTTATCTACCGCTGCATTCGTTCCTCCCCCACCTTTTGAAATGCAGCAGGCTATGGGCGAGCTTGAGGATTATATTCATAGGGATACCACCATGCCTATTCTTATAAAAGCAGGGCTCATCCATAGCCAGTTTGAAACCATACATCCCTTCTTAGACGGTAACGGCCGAATGGGTCGCTTATTGATTACTTTCTTTTTGTGTCAGCAAGGAGTGCTGAAACGCCCCTTACTTTATTTAAGTCTCTATTTCAAAGAGAACAGAGATGAATATTACAATCGGCTTCAATCAGTCCGTGAGGCTGGGGAATGGGAACATTGGTTGAGATTCTTTCTCACGGCTGTTTTGTATGTTTCAGGAGAAGCTGCTGAGACAGCACGTCAGATAATTAAGATGCGTGAGCAACACCGCAAAATGATTCAAGAGAAGGTGATCAGGTCGGTCAAAGGTCTTGAGCTCCTCGACCTCCTGTATCAAGAGCCTTTTATGACTGTTAGCCGCGCAATGGGGCGGCTCAATGTCTCTTATCCTACGGCAAACAGTTTAATAGCAAACTTTGCTAGGCTTGAACTGCTGAAGGAAATAACTGGGCGTAAGCGTAACCGAGTTTTTGTGTATGGACAGTACGTTGTCTTGTTGGAGAAAGGGATTACGCAGGGAGGCAGAGGTAATCAACCATGACGATGCGTACAACAGAGCTTACGTACAACGCCAGAGAAATAGAGAAGAAGTGGCGGGGGCGGTGGGAAGGAGATAAGCTGTATAAGGTGAGGGACGACGACCCTCGACCTAAGTGGTACGAGCTGACCATGTACCCCTATACCTCCGGCGATATCCACATCGGCCACTGGTACGCCATGGCTCCTTCCGATGCCCACGCTCGCTTTCGCCGGATGCAGGGCTACAACGTGCTCCACCCCATGGGGTTCGATGCCTTCGGGCTTCCAGCAGAGAACGCTGCCATCAAGCGAGGCATTCACCCCTACACCTGGACAATGAACAACATCCAGAACATGCGCCGGCAGCTCCGCTCTATGGGGACCGTCTATGATTGGGACAGGGAGATCGTCTGCTGCCTACCCGAATACTACAAGTGGAACCAGTGGTTCTTCCTCAAATTCTACGAGGCGGGCCTTGCCTATCGGGCCAAGGCTCCGGCAAACTGGTGCTCCTCCTGTCAAACGGTTTTGGCCAACGAGCAGGTTGTTGATGGCAAGTGCGAGCGTTGTAGCACTTCCGTCTATCGAAGGGATCTGGAGCAATGGTTTTTCCGCATTACCAAGTATGCCAATGAGCTCCTGGATGTCAGCAAAATCGACTGGCCAGAAAAGATAAAGATAATGCAGAACAACTGGATAGGTCGGAGCGAGGGTGTAGAGATAAGTTTCGACCTCTCTCATCTTGGCCTGGAGGAGCAGGAGATAAGCACCTTTACCACCCGCATCGACACTATCTATGGGGTCACCTTTGTCGTCATCGCTCCGGAGCACCCCCTGGTGGAAAAGCTGACCGCTCGGGAGCACAAGACAGAGGTAGAAGCCTACGTGCAGCAGGCGAGGCATCAGACTGAGGTAGAGCGTCTCTCCACCGAAGGGGAGAAGACGGGGGTCTTTACCGGCTCGTACTGCGTTAACCGCCTTAACGGTGAGCCAGTGCCCATCTTGGTAGCGGACTACGTGCTACTGACCTACGGCACAGGAGTCGTCATGGGCGTTCCCGCCCACGACCAGCGAGACTTCGAGTTCGCCAAGAAGCACAATCTGCCCATACGGATAGTCGTTGCCCCTCCAGGGTGGCAGGAAGGGGATATGCCCCAGGCTTACGTTGGAGAGGGCACTCAGGTCAACTCCGGCCCCTTTAATGGCTTGCCCAGTTCCGAGGGAAAGGAGCGTATCGCCGAACATGTCGAGAGGATGGGCTGGGGCAAGCGCACCGTATCGTATCGCCTGCGGGACTGGCTTATCTCTCGCCAGCGCTACTGGGGGACGCCCATCCCTATCATCTATTGCGATGAGTGTGGCACCGTGCCTGTGCCTGAAGAAGACCTGCCTGTGTTGCTCCCCGAGGACGCCGAGTTCCGTCCTACAGGCGAGTCGCCTCTCACATATAATCAGGGCTTCGTCAACACCGCCTGTCCTCGATGTGGCAGGCCGGCCAGGAGTGAGACGGATACCATGGACACCTTCGTGGACTCCTCCTGGTATCTCTTACGATACGCCAGCCCTCAATACGACAAGGGACCCTTTGACCCACAAGTGGTGAGGAAGTGGCTTCCCGTGGACCAGTACACCGGAGGCGCCGAGCACGCCGTCATGCATCTCCTTTACGCCCGCTTTTTCACCAAGGCTTTGCAGGACCTTGGCCTTTTGGATTTCGACGAGCCATTCCTGCGTCTCTACAACCAGGGGCATATAATCGCCCAGAGACACAAGATGAGCAAGTCCCGGGGCAACGTCATCACCCCCGACCCATACGTGGAGGAGGTGGGCGCCGATGTGGTCCGGTGCTACCTGATGTTCCTTGGCCCCTGGGACCAGGGCGGCGAGTGGAGCGACCAGGGACTTAATGGCATTGCTCGATGGATGAATCGCGTTTGGGAGATGTGCCAGCCAGAGACGTTGGAATCGAAAGGGGATAAAGACCCCAACGACAGTGCCTTTTGGGATGCCTGGGATGTAACTGTAACACGCACGCTACATCAGACAATCCGGCGCGTTACTACAGACTTGGAGAAGTTCAAGTTTAACACGGCTATTGCAACTCTAATGGAGTACAGTAATCACCTGAGAAGAGTCCTGGAGGTCCCAGAAGGTGTCAACAAACCACTTTTTAGGGATTGCATAAAGAGCTTCTTATTGCTTCTGGCTCCCTGTGCTCCCCACATCGCCGAGGAGATGTGGGAACGAAACGGCTACCCATATAGTATCCACAACCAGCATATGCCTCAGTGGGACGATGCTCTAGCTATGGATGAGGTTATCACCCTGGTGGTACAAGTCAACGGCAAGGTGCGGGATCGTCTTCAGGTTCCAGCATCCATCACAGCGGAGGAGGCCAAGAGTCTGGCCCTGGAGAGCCCCAGGGTCAAGACGCAACTTACCAACGCAAAGGTGGCCAACATGGTCTATGTCCCGGGCCGCCTGGTGAACGTGGTGGTGAAGTAAGGGAAGTTGAAGAGCTAATTTGCCCTTCCTGTTTCTAGAGCCTTGGCTGCCTGAGCAATCATTTCCGCTGCATGTTCGGGGTTCATCACGCTAATGTTGACTATCATGTGATAGAGAAGTGGGTCATAGGGGTCAACTTTGAAGAACTTGCGAAAGTAGGCGACTCTAGCTTTCTCTGTCTCGATGGTAAACTTTTCGGCCGCCGGTCTATCCAGGTGTTCTCGTTCCATATTGCTGCTGATGCGATCCTCTAGTTTGGCAACTACTGCTACACGCAGGACATGAGGCAGATCCTTAACGATAGCACACCCACCACGGCCTATTATTACTACGTTTCCAGCATTGGCCAACTCTCTGATGACCTCGGTGACCACCTCGATAAATAGGCGATCGTCTAGCTCCTGCGCTCGAGTGGCAGCAGGTTTAGAGGCCAAATCATATGGCTGCATCAATATAGTTCCAAGCCCGGGCCCCATATAGGGGTCCCCTCCTACTCCAGCCATAGCCGAGCGCTCCATGGCTTTTTCCATTAAGCCGGCAATACGCTCGACGAAGCGAGGAATAGTCTGCTCTCTCTTGGCGAGGACCTCGACAGTTGCGGGTATCCGTCGAGCTGCCTCCGCCAGAATAAGGCGATCCACGTAATCAGCGCCTAGGAGACGTGCAACAGAGGGCCCTATTAGCCTTGGCCCACCACCAATCTGGCCATCTATAGTCACCACTGCCATTGGTCACCTCCCCAGCTGGTATCTACAGAGTAACATAGCACAAAGGAGAGGCAGACTCAATTCTCTAAAAGTGAGGGAAAAACACCATTAGGGAGAGGTGGATAGGCCATCGCGACTAGTTTTGAAATAGGTGTTAAGGAAAGAGACTTTAGGCAATGGATTGGCACTTGCCAAGAGTTGTCTCCCTGTGAATAAAATAATAAGATAGATTTTGTGCTATGAGTCCTAAAAGCGAATTTGGCATCGTTTCTCGCCTTGCCCCTGAGGCTTTAGGTGTCCCGGGGAAGAGGACCTTTCGCGTGTTGCTGGAGTCCCCTAGTGGCTCCGCCGTTCTATGGCTGGAGAAGGATCAGCTTCTTCAACTTGCTCTCGCCGTGCGCCAAATCTCAGCTGAATTTCAGGAAAGTGAGAGACCTTCAAGGAAGCACCCTTCACGTCCTCCTTCTAAACCCGCAATCTTTCTAGAGTTCAAGGTGGGAAGACTTGCTCTTGGCCATGATGAGAAAACGGACCTCTTCTTTGTAGAGGCCCAAGATATTGAAGCAGACCGTGAAAGGGAGGCAACCCTTAGATTTCGGGCCTATCGGAGTCAGATGTTAGCCTTTGCCGAGGAGGCACTGAAAGTTTGCGCCGCTGGTCGCCCCCAGTGTCCCCTATGCGGCGGGCCAATGGACCCTACTGGACATGTATGTGTCCGTACTAATGGTCATCGGGATGTGTCTTCCTTTTCATGATATGAATTGTCCATGATCCCTTGCAGGGGTATTCTGGTGGACGCACGTAGTATCAAATACTCGAAGGACGAAGATCTATCCGAAGATGGGTTGCTAGAGTTGCTTATCCACGGTGCTATACTCTCTAGCGAATTGATTCCCTGGGGCTCCAACTATAACTTCCTTCTTGATATCGAAGGTAGACCGGCTGTTAAAGTCAAAGCCATATACAAACCCCAAGCCGGTGAGAGTCCCCTTATAGACTTTCCTATAGGCACACTTTATAAGAGAGAATATGCTACTTATGTGGTGAGTAAGGCTCTGGGTTGGCCTCATGTGCCTCCTACAGTCATCCGTGAGGGTCCCCATGGTATTGGGTCTATTCAACTCTTTATAGATGCTTATCCCCAGCCTAACTATTTCACCTTAAGAGATGATCACTCTGAGGTATTCAAGCAAATTGCCATCTTCGATATCCTGATAAACAACGCCGATCGCAAGGCAGGCCATTGCCTTTTGGGTAGAGATAATAAGATATGGATCATAGACCATGGTCTGACCTTCAACCAGATATTTAATCTTCGAACAGTGATATGGGACTTCTGTGGTCACCCTGTTCCGGCACCTCTCGTTAAGAATCTGGAATCACTTCTGAAACTCCTTTCTATACCTAGCCAGCTAACAGAGGACCTTCGCCAGGTTCTGACGGAATCTGAAATAAAGGCCCTGATGCGACGTCTCCACCTGATATTGGGGAACCCCGTCTTCCCTAATCATGACCCTTTCAGAAGAGACGTTCCTTGGCCCTGGCTCTAGCCCTTCAGCAGGCGGCGCCACATCTTGGCCAGGCGGTATCTTAATAAGAGTCTTCCTCGCAGTTGCTCGGACACAAACTGGGCTATATCAGGACTCCCAGAGATTAGCGATGCTCCCCATTCTCTGACCTGTTGCTGGGTGGGACGGTAGCTGTCCCATGAAGGAAAGAAGGTGTCTAGGGGGTGCCACTTTTTGGCTCTCCTAGGCCGCGTCAGGACTTTTCCCCCTGCCTCCTTTATTAGAAGGACGCCTGCGGCCACATCCCAAATACGACATTGGGTATGGATTACGTACTGGCTAACTCCGTAGGCTGCCAGAGCCAACTCGTAGGCTATGCTTCCCGTTGTTCTTACCTCGCCCACTCTGTGACGCATGCCCTTGCCAAAACGGTAGGCAGCGCTCAAATAAGCGGGATGGTTGGTCAGCTTGTCTCCTTGTGGCTCTGAGAGGTGTAAGACTGAGATAGGCTTTTTGTTAGCGAAGGCACCGCCACCTTTTCGGGCATGGAATACCAGTCCCCCTTCGTCTTCTGGCCATGGAATAAACAGGGCGCCGGCTACCGGGATACCCTTGTACAGCACCCCGAGGGAGACGGCATACATCGGGAGACCATTTAGGAAATTGGTGGTGCCGTCTAAGGGATCTACGACCCAGAGGAAATCTGGTGAAGGGGAATCTTGCTTTTCTGTATCTTCCTCGGCAATAATTCCATGCTCTGGGAAGTAGCGGGAGATGGTTTCCTTCAGAAACTTCTGGCTTTCAATGTCTGCCGCCGTTACTGGATCTCTTTTGCCCTTACCCTTGTAATCCGTTTTCAGGGGTTTGCCCCAATGTTGGCGAAGAATCTCGCCAGCTTCCCCCGCCATCAACATCGCCCTGGTCTCTAACTCCTCTAGGATGCCCTCAGGGAAAGATTCAGGCACGGTAGTATTCCATTTTAATGGTCTGTTTCACGAGTAGGCCTCGGCTTTCACTCGACTGCATTGCCATTATACCGCCGTTCTGCTCCTCAACTAAAATTTTGGTAACAACATACTTGACTCAGCAGAGATTGAATCGCATACTAAACACTTGAGGGGTAGTCGGTGGGTTTACCCATACAATAGGGGGAAACACCTTATCGCTGTCACGGAATTGCTGGCTTATGCCGACGAAAGCGGAACACATAGCAATCCGAAGTATTGCGTTATTTCGGGCTACATTGCAAGTCCTCGCCAATGGAAGTTATTTGAGGCTGACTGGAAAGCCGTAATCGGCCAATACCCAATTACTGAATTTCACGCACATGAGTTTTTCCATCGTCAGAAAACGCAAGGGAATGGGCAATTTGATGGGTGGTCGGACGAGCAAGCGATTAGATTGCTGAATGAATTAACGCAAGTCATTCATCAACGCCGAATGTATCCCATCGGTGGTGCTGTGGAAGTGGCCACATTCAACGCATATACCAAAGGCGAGCGGGCATTTCTTACGATGGCCGAAGTGGATGCAGTTGGCAAACTAATAACCTCTGGTGCTCCAAGCCGACCATATCAACTAGCGTTTGTGACATTGATGACAGAAGCCTGCCAGCGTGCTGACCGAGATATGAAAGTGCATTTTGTCTTTGATAGCAATCACGTTGAAGAACCTCGCGCCGTACAAGAGTTCAAGAAGATAAGGGAGCGCATACCTAATCCACTATGGAGCAAACTTGGGAGAATATCCTTTGCAGATAGCAGCCAGGAAATAGGCTTACAGGCAGCAGATTTGTACGCTTATCTCTGGCATAATTTCCTGACATTCGGCCCGCGTATGACTTTCGAGCGCATGCGTATATTGGGTCTTCTTACAAGAAAGCGGAAAGGTATGGGGGTTTGGAATCAGCATCTCATGGAAAGCCTATTGGGGCATCTTTCCCCGCAGCAACGGGCAGAATTGCGGAATCTACGATGATTGAGCATTATCAGGCTTTGGGGTCTCCTTCGGTCTCTTTGAAGCCTGCATTACTCGCTTTGCCAACTTCTGAAATCGCTGGAACGGCGTTTCAGCCTTTTGTTCCGACATGCTTCCTTCTCCTTCCACGCTTAGGCTGGCGTCGTAGTGGCTCCAATCAGTTGCTTATAGGTAAGTCGCTTGCCAGACACAGCACCAGCAACCTTCTGGAAGCGGGAGCCATCATTGGTCTTGCGAGTATTATATCTGAATGTTTCCTCAGCGAGATAGCGGAAAAGGTGGAGCGGTTCAACGTTGACATATGTGCCTCGGATGGCTCGCTTCAAGAGGCTCCAGAAGTTCTCAATACTGTTGGTATGAATATGGCCTTTGACATAAGCCTCGGCATGGTCAATCACCTGGTGAATGTAGATGTCCTTCAGGTCGTCATAAGACCGCAAGGCGTCTGTCAATACTTCACTCCCGGCCATGACGTTGTCTCGGACGATTGGCGAAAGGCTCCTACGTTGGGTATTGGGAATAACCTCGGTACGTACTTGACTGACTTTGTCAATGCCATGCCGCTCCAAAAGTCCAACAACGGCAGTCTTGCCGTTGGCTCCTCGGCCAGTTATTTTCTCGGCTCGCTTGTCCTTGTGCATGAAACGAGCCTTGCCACCTATAAAGGTCTCGTCCACTTCGACTTGACCAGAGAAGGGATTGTCGCCGTCATCGGCCATAGCAGTACGGATGCGGTGAAGCATGAACCAAGCAGTCTTTTGAGTCACGTCCAGGTCACGAGCCACTTCGTAGGAACTGACGCCGTTCTTGGCATTGGCAATCAGCCAGATAGCTGCAAGCCACTTGTCCAGGCTGATAGGACTATCTTCAAAGATAGTCCCCACCTTGACCGAGAATTGACGCTTTGGGTGCTCGCTCTTGCACTCCCAGATTCGGCGGGTCGGGATGAAGCGGATGTCAAGGCTTCCACAAGTAGGGCAAGCGACTCCATTAGGCCAGCGCAGACTAACCATAAAATCCAAGCAAACATCTGGGTCGGCAAAGTAGCGGATGGCTTCAATCAAAGTTTGGGGGTCGCTGTTCATTTCTGTATCTCCTTTCAACAGATACAGCGTATCACAAATCCCTTACTGTGTCAAGTATATTATTGCCAAAATTTTTGTACATATTGGACGAGAATCGAGGTTGACTGCACCGAAGAGGAATGATATACTAGTGCTACTTTAACTCATTTATCGCATCAAATGCAGCCCATCTACGAAGGAGGTAAGGGTCATGGTAGTGAAGGAGCTAATTACCATCACAGAGGCCGCAGCAGAGAAGCTTAAGAGCATTCTAGAGGAGCAGAAAGAGAAGGGAGCCGTCCTAAGGGTGTTGGTGATGCCGGGTGGACATGGAGGGCTTCAATATATGCTCGCCCTGGAGAAAGAGGCCCGGGAAGAGGACCTCGTTATAGAGACTGATAGCATTCGAGTTATTATAGACGCCGAAAGCGCTCCCCTGATAGAAGGAGCCTCCATTGACTATGTTGAAGGGCTTATGAGAAGTGGATTTGTCATTAGCAACCCTAACTTTGCATCCGGGGGAGGTTGCGCGTGTGGTGGCAACTGTAGCTGTGGGGGTAGTCACTAATCCGATAGTCTTCTCCAGTGGCAATTCCACAATTTAGATACGGCCAAATTAGGGGATAAGCGCGCTTATCCCCTAATTTTTTGATTAAATACGGGCGAAAGCCTAAAGAGATAATTCCAGTTGCGTCATTCTGTTATGTAGTTATAAGCAGAGAGGGCCGCTGTCACACCATCACCCACAGCGGTAGCCAGCTGGCGGTCTGAGTACTGTCTAACATCACCACAGGCATAAACGCCTGGAATAGACGTCTCCATACGTATATTCGCCTGGACGTGTCCACCATTGTCCAGGGGCACCACGTCCCTGAGAAAGGCAGAATTGGGATGAAAGCCGATGTAAATGAATACGCCGTAGGTGCCGAATTCTGTTCTTTCCCCGGTCCTCAGGTTCTTAAGGAGAACCCTATCTACCTGACCATTGCCCCGCACCTCTTCTACTGTATGGCTCCACTTGAAATCCATCTTGGGGTTGCTAAAGGCGCGCTCCTGGAGGATCTTGCTAGCCCTCAACTGGTCTCGTCGATGCACCACGGTGACCTTCTTGGTTATGCGGCTTAGATAAAGACCCTCGTCTATGGCTGCATCCCCTCCGCCTACCACCACCACATCCTGGTCGGCGAAGAAATTGCCATCGCAGGTTGCACAGTAAGATACGCCTCGACCAGCAAACTCCTCCTCTCCCGGGACGCCCAGTTTATTATGCTCGCCACCGCTGGCAATGATAATAGTCTTGGTTCTGTAGGTATTCTCCAGGGCCTTCACCACTCTGATGTCGCCTTCTATCTGGATTCCTTCTACCTCGTCGAGGACAACTTCAGCTCCAAATCGAGTCACCTGCTTCTCCAGCAGAGATGATAAGTCTGGGCCTAATATACCTTCGGGAAAGCCCGGGTAGTTTTCTATTTCTGCGGTATTAAGAATTTGGCCTCCGCAAGCGAACCTTTCCAGAACCACGGTCTTTAGCTTAGCCCGGACAGCATAGAGCGCTGCGCTCAGGCCTGCGGCGCCGCCGCCTATCACAACGACATCATAATCCGCTTTCAAGGGTCATACCTCCTAGATAATTACATGGATTTTGCGTCTCTGCTTAAGGGTTATTGATTCCCCGCTGTACTTGATAACGAGCGGAAGTGGTCCACTGTCCTTTGAAGGCCCTCCTGTAGCGAGACTCTAGGTAGCCAGCCTAAATCACACTGAGCCTTGGAGATGCCCAGACAAATTCTGAACACCTCGCCCGGCTTGGGGGGGCCGTGAACTGCTTCCTTGCTATATCTTATGATGTCCTTTAGCTGCTGAAAGATGCTATTTACCGAGGTGCCCCGTCCTGTGCCGATGTTAAGAATCTGCCCCTCTCCTCCACTCATGACCATCAGGTTGGCCTCTACCACATCATCTATATATAGGAAGTCCCTCTCCTGTTCGCCGCTGCCGTTGATAGTAGGTACTCTGCCGTCCAACATAGCCTGGGCGAAAATGGCGATTACCCCCGCCTCGCCATAGGGGTCCTGTCGGGGGCCGTACACGCTGGAGTAACGCAGGATGGTGTAGCTCAGTCCGTAGGTCACGCGGTAAAGTTGTATGTAGGTTTCCACAGCGTACTTGGCTGCGGCGTAGGGAGATAGGGGTCGAATAGGATGCCCTTCATCGCAGGGAAGATACTCGGGCTCACCGTAGATGGTACCGCCGCTGGAGGGGAAGACAACCTTTTCCACTCCATACTTTCTAGCGTTCTCCAGAACGTTTAGAGATCCGAGAATGTTGGTTTGCGCATCCAATATCGGCTCCCTTACCGAACGCTGAACCTGTATCTGGGCGGCGTGATGATTGACTATCTGGGGACGTTCCGTTTTAAAGACCTCGGACAATTGTGGAGAGCAGATGTCCATCTGGTAAAAGTGAGCCTGTTTGTTTACGTACCCCTTTCTACCAGCGCTCAGGTCATCTACTACGGCGACGCTGTGGCCTAGCTCAACCAATTTATCCACGATATGGGAGCCTATGAATCCAGCGCCGCCGGTAACTAGGACCCGTTTAGCCTCTTCGTTTCTGGCTTTCACACCCTGCTCTTCCTATGGAGACGACAAGACAAAATTGCCCTCATCTAAATTATACCACCTCTCTCTTAACGAGCGCAGCGATGGGCTAATCCTTAGGCGTCAAGATATGGCCCTATGCTATAATGTGTCAGACCTTATAGGATGCACTGCTCATGTTGCTTAGATTCTTGGGGCTTCTCTTCGACGATCCCATTGCCTTCTTTATACTGGTGCCTATAGTACTGGCTACCCTGGGTGTAGCCCTTCTGGTTGCCATCACGGTCCATGAGTTTAGCCATGCGCTGGCTGCCTATCGCCTCGGAGACACAACAGCCAAGCACTTAGGTAGGCTCACCCTCAATCCCATCGCTCATTTGGATCCTATGGGTACCCTCATGCTCCTTCTGGTGGGCTTCGGGTGGGGTAAGCCAGTCCCTATTAACCCCTACCAACTGAGGAACGGTATCCGTACTGGTTCGGCCCTGGTCTCCGCTGCCGGGCCACTCTCCAATTTAGTGACCGCTGCCGTTTTCGCCATACCGATTAGAAGTGGAGTCCTTGCCTGGCATTCACCCGGGCGCCTTACCTCGCTCTTTGAGGGAGGAATAGAGGGGATTGCGGCTGATGTTATTGGCCTTATTATCTTCTATAATATCATTCTGGCGGCATTCAACATCCTGCCTCTGGCCCCTCTGGATGGCTTCAAAATAGCCCTGGGTCTTCTACCACGAAAACTGTCCATCCTCTTCAGCCGCCTGGAAACATACGGCCCTGCCATCCTGCTTCTTATTATTATGGTGGACTTTTTGACTGGTGCCGGTCTCTTATTTGGTATAATTCGACCTATAGCCAACACCGTGTCCATAGTTGTCTTGGGTAAAGCGATAATGTAGAGATTTACGGCATGTGTTGGCCAACCAGGAGGTGAAGTGTGGGGAAAATAACAATTGTGGGACTCGGGCTGATTGGCACATCTATTGGGCTGGGCCTAAAGAAGGCAAATCTCAAAGATATTGAGATCGTGGGTACAGACAAAGATTCAGAGGTTAGCTCAAGAGCTTCCAAGATGGGTGCGATAGACAAGGCCAGCAGGGACCTAATCCCTGCCATCCAGGATACCAACATGGTAATTCTGGCTACCCCAGTGATGGCGATGAAGGAGCTCATGGAGATAATAGGTCCCCATTTAGAAGAAGGGGCTACGGTCACGGATACTGGCAGCACCAAGTCATCGGTTATGGCGTGGGCTGAAGAGTATCTGCCTAGCAGTGTTAGCTTCGTGGGTGGGCATCCTATGGCTGGGAAAGAGAAAAGCGGCCCCGATGCTGCAGAAGCAACCCTGTTTAACAATACCCCTTACTGCATAATTCCTGGTAAGCAGGCTGACCCCTCGGCGGTAAAATCCGTCGCCGGCCTTGCCGAGATTCTGGGAGCCAAACCTATGTTTATGGATGCCCCAGAACACGACAGCTTCGTCGCAGCTATCAGCCATTTGCCCATGATTCTATCTATAGCCCTAGTCACATCTACCGCTAAGAGCCCCCAATGGAGCGAGATGGCCCGTTTGGCTTCCACAGGTTACCGGGATATCACACGCCTGGCCTCAGGGGATCCGGAGATGAACCGGGACATCTGCTTGACCAACGCTGACTTCCTCGTCCGCTGGGTTGATGAGATAATAAAAGAGTTGTATGAGTTCCGTAATAATATCAAAGAAGGGAGAGAGTCTCTTCTTAGCACCTTCGTCCAGGCGTGGGAGGCCAGGGCACGGTGGTTGGCAGGGGTTACCCGAGAGGAAGCAAAAGTAGAACTTCCGACTGTAGGGGAGAGTTTCGCTGGAATGCTGATGGGAGACCGCCTGGCTCGTAAGGTAAAAGAGATAACATCGAGGGACAAGAAGGATCCCACCAAATACTACAAGAGATAGCCTATGAGAGCAGAGATAACCCCCCCTAAGAAGCTGGAAGGAGCGGTGCTTCCCCCTCCCGATAAGTCCATTTCCCACAGGGCGGCCATTCTTAACACCTTTGCCTCGGGGCAGGCTACCGTCACCAACTTCTCTCCCGGAGCCGACTGCGCCTCGACTGTTCGCTGCCTTCGCGCTCTGGGAGTGACCATAGAGCTTGATGCTAAGGCTCCCGGGACAATGGTCGTCAACGGCCTCGGCCCGCATGGGCTCCACGAGCCGACCAGAGTTTTGGACGCCGGCAACAGCGGTACTACCATGCGTCTCCTTACCGGTCTGCTCGCATCGCAGCCTTTCCTCAGCATACTTACAGGAGACCGCTCCCTTCGCTCGAGGCCCATGGGACGCATAGTGAAACCTCTTACATTGATGGGAGCAGAGATTCTTGGCCGCCAGGGGAATACAATGGCTCCTCTAGCCATTAAGGGCAATAGCCTTAGGGGCATCGATTATTCCCTCCCTGTTTCTAGCGCCCAGTTAAAGTCTGCCCTCATCTTGGCTGGCCTTTCGGCGCAGGGGGATACCCGTCTTCATCAGCCCGCAGCCTCTAGGGACCATACCGAGCGAATGATTCGTGCCATGGGGGCCGACCTGAAGGAAGATGGCCTCTTCCTTACTATTAGACCGTCGGCCCTGAGAGCTGTGGACGTGTATGTGCCTGGGGACATAAGCGCCGCCGCATTCTGGCTGGTCGCCGCCTGTTGCCATCCGAAGGCCAGAGTGAGAATAGAAGGCATAGGAATAAATCCATACCGCACAGGCATCTTGGACGCTCTGCTAAGTATGGGGGCCAAGGTCGCCTTCTCCGATAGAAGGGATGAGGGGGGCGAGCCTGTTGCAGATCTGACCGTTGAATCCAGTGGTCTAAAGGCCACGGAGATCTGTGGGGAGATGATTCCCAGAATCATCGACGAGATACCCGTGCTGGCGGTGGCAGCCTGTTTTGCCCAGGGGACTACGGTGATAAGAGATGCCCAAGAGCTTAGGGTCAAGGAATCGGACCGGATTAAGACGACTCTTCAAGAGCTAAGCAAGATGGGCGCTAAAATAGAAGAGCTTCCCGATGGCATGATAATCCAGGGCACAGGTTTCCTAAAGGGAGCTTCCTGCCGCAGCCATGGCGACCACCGTATGGCCATGACCCTGGGCATAGCGGGCCTCTTGGCGCAAGGCGAGACCACAGTAGAGGGAGCTGAAGCCACCAGCGTCTCATACCCCTCCTTCTGGCAGGATCTAGAAAATCTTTGTCAACGATAAGACGCGTCTTGAAGGACTCTCCAATGCTACCGCCTATATCTCCAGCGGAACCCCTTCTCATCGTCCTCTCCGGCCCATCTGGGGTAGGAAAGGATGCCCTCCTGAGGAGGATGAAAGACCTGGGAAAGCCCTTTCATTATACGGTTACCCTCACCACACGACCCAAGAGGCCCAATGAACAGGAGGGCGTGGACTATATCTTCGTGAGCAGTGAGCGGTTCCAGCACATGGTGAAACAGGGCGAACTCCTGGAATGGGCAAAGGTGTACGGACAATACTACGGGGTGCCCAAGGCCCAGGTAAAGGGAGCCTTAAAGGACGGCAAAGACGTTATCGTAAAGGTAGATGTTCAGGGTGCCATGAATATAAGATCCGTAGCCCCTCAAGGAATATTCATATTTCTTATGCCGCCATCAATGGAAGAGCTGGAGCGCCGCCTGACGGTACGTAACACGGAATCCGGGTCTCCTTTGGAGCTGCGTCTTCAAGCAGCCTA
>JACQTT010000051.1 GCA_016210665.1 Chloroflexota bacterium
AAATGGGGTTTTCTCGTCATTGCGAGCCCCGATGCAATCGGGGCGTGGCGATCTGGTCGGGGAGGGGCCGCCCTGAGCCTGGAGCACCCTGCTCCACCTCCAGATTGCTTCGCTTCGCTCGCAATGACATAAGAGACCTGCCCACCCGCCTGCCAGAGAACCTGTTCGGCGGGCAGGCCAAGGCTCGGCAGGCGGGGCTTCCGAAGCACTCATTTTCATAGGAATGACATTCAATAGAGACAGGCTTCATAATAAATTTGCACACAGGGTTAAATAAGATATTCTGGATAAGCATGCAGATATTTTCCTGGTCATTGCCCAAACAGGCTAGATGTATGATACACCACGCACGTCCGATGTCAATTTGGCTTTAGACTTCCTGGGACAACCTCTCCCACCCATGATGGTAGTCCCAATGATATAATGCATCTCAATCTAGTTCTGTCTGCCAGTCGAAAGAGACACCTGGCGAAGGAGGCCAACGATGGCTCAATGGATAATGAAGCGAGGTGCGGCCGCAGTCCGCTGGGCTCTCTTTCTCAGTGGTGCGGTATCGTTCTACGGCTACGTCATCGCTCTGATAGCGGGGGTCTGGTGGCCATACAACGCCGGACTGATTGCGACTCTGGTCATAATGGGCCTTGTGGTGGGTCTCCTTAATATCACTGCCAAAGAGGTGATGCCATACCTGGTAGCCGCCATAGCTGTGGTTCTGATTGGAAACTTTGAGGCCTTTTCTTCCCTCAATTTAGTTATAGCTGGCCTAGGAGACAAGATAAACGACATCGTAGCGATGATGGCTATCTTCACCGCCCCCGCAGCCGTGGTTCAGGCTGTTCGTGCCGGCATAACACTGGCGAAGCCCGGCGACTGACCGCGGATTATCTTTTAATGTTCCGCTACTACTTATCTCTACGAAAAAGGTATACCATCCTATGAAGTTTCTGCGCGTTCCCCATCTTGACAAGTTCATAAAACCCCTCTATGCTGCATTGTCGGACGCTCAACAACTTGATAAGGGAGCTAGTTATGCACAGACTTATGAGCCTCTGGTTTCCAGTAACGGTTTTAGCGATGCTGCTAATCATCATGGGCTGCCGGGCTGCCGCGCCCACGGCGACCCCCGTGCCGCCAGCGCCCACCAAGGCGCCGGCGGTGGCCACGGTGGCGCCAGCCCCTGCAGCTACGACAGTCCCCACTGTTGTGGCCCCTACTGTAGCGAAGGGAAGGCTATCGGACGGCGTGAAGGCCTTCCTGGCCAAGTATCCGCAGATAACCTACATGACCGAGCTTAAGCCGCCTACGACCCCGCCCAAGTACGGAGGCACCTTTAGTGCGAGTGGCACCGGCACCGTGCTCCACTGGGACCCAGTGACTACCGCCAATAGCGCTAGCGCCGCCTGCTACGGTGGGCTCCTGCGCAGCACCGTGGACAAGTTTGGAGGCTTCACAGGTCACATCATCGGGCCCGACGCCGCTGAGTCCTGGAAGCGACTGGACGAGCTCACCTGGGAGTTCAAGCTCAATCCCAACGTCTATTGGCACGACAGGGCCCCCGTCAACGGCCGGAGGGTAACGGCCGAGGATATTAAGTACAACCTGGAGCAGTACCGGGACAAGAGCGTATATAGGGGTTCCTTCAAGGTCATGAGCGAGGTTATCATCAAGGACCCCCAGACCATCGTCGTCAAGACCAGCGAACCCTTTGCCGACATGATAGCGCTGGTGGCTGGCATGGGCATCCAGTTCACCGCCCCGGAGATGGAGACTCAGCCCGGAGGGATAAAGGCCTGGTGCGTAGGCTATGGCCCCTTCAAGCTGGTGCAATTTACCCCCAATGAAAACGTTCTCTGGGAGAGGAACCCCAAGTATCACCTGAAGGGACATACTGGCCTTCAGCTACCCTACCTGGACAAGCTTTCCCGCCTAAAGGTTTCTGACCCGGCTGCCCAATACGCCTCCTTCATTACCGGGCAAGCTCACGTCTGGGTCGCCAACAGTCCTGGAGAGATGAAAAAAGTGGTTGAGCAGTGCCCCACCTGCTGGGGTGCTCTGTCTGGCGGCACTAGCTGGGACCACCACATCGCCATGAACCTGACCAAGCCGCCCTTCAACGATGTGCGAGTCCGCAGGGCCCTCTCTATGGGCGTAGACCGGAAGACCATCGCCGAGAGCATATGGGAGGGGGTGGCTTACCCCTCCAACCAGGTCCTCATGGACGCCATGGGCATAGAGTATCCCCTGACCCTGGAGGAGAGGGGGAAGTACATGCAGTACAACCTTACCGAGGCCAAGAGACTCCTGTCCGAGGCGGGATACCCCAACGGATTTAAGGCTACACTAGAAATAGGGTCAAGCCTTAGCGGACCTTACGGGCTAACCGAGCTAGAGGTTATCCAGTTTAACTGGAAGAAGGAACTGAACGTGGACGTCGCCTTCAAGTCTCTGGAGAGCCTCACCTGGACCCAGAACTTCTACAATAAGAAGTACGAGGATATGACCTTCAGGACCACGGTCACACTGGCCACCGGCTGGGATTCCGCCACCTATGCCGTTTATCACTCCAAGTCGCCTACCAACTTCTATAACATCAACGATCCCGAGATGGACAAGTGGTTGGAAGTAACCAGGAGGGAGTTCGACCCGGTGAAGCGGCGGGACGCCTTCTGGAAGGTCTTCGACTTGGAGGAGGAGAACATCTACTGGCTTAACATAGTGACCAACTACCGGACCAATCATTTACGCCCAGAAGTAGAGAATGTCAGCCCCAGCCTCTACTCCTGGATCTTCTCCTTTTCCACCCGCTCCATGGAGACTGCTTGGATCAAGTAGTAGAGATCTAGAGGGAAGACTGAGCCTGAGAATCACTTAGGAGAGGGTGAATCCAAACCACGGAAGGGATTCACCCTCTCCTTCTGTTGGTACCGCCTAAAGGGGAGTTGGAGGCTTAGGAAAGAAAGGTATGACTAAGATAGGTGTTTTCATGTTCCACGACTTCGGCTACCCCGCCTTTGTAGAGTCGGCCAAGCTGGCGGAGAAGAACGGATTTGAGATCTTTGGGCTCATAGACTCCACCGATGCCTATTCTGATTATTGTGCCTGGGACGGCCTAGTGGCCGTCAACACCTCCAAGATACTGGTAGGCCCCTGGGTAACGAACCCCCTGACCCGCCACCCCAGGGTGACGGCCAACCACATGTTGACGCTCCACGAGCTTTCGAAAGGCCGAGCTATCTTGGGGCTGGGAGCCGGAGCCAACGCCGTACGAACCATCGGATGGGAGCCTGCCAGACACTCCGTAATGCGGGAGGCCATGGACATATTTCGTAACAAGTTCAGAGAAAAGAAGGCTGATATTCCCATCTACGTGGCCGGTGGGGGTCCCTTGAATACCAAAATGGCTCTGCAATTGGCCGATGGGATCATTAATGTAGGTGGGAGCTCACACCGCCCATCAGATGAAAAGGTGTTAGCGGACTTGGAGAGTCTAAAGGCCAGGGCCAAAGAAGTGGGCCGCGACTTTAGCACTCTTGAGGTAAGAGTGGGATTGGGTTTCGCGATCTCTCACAATAGAAGAGAGGCTATTGAAGAGATGAAATGGCCGGTGTCCAACATGATAAAGGGAATATTTCAAGAACGAAGCTCCCCCTTGCCGCCGGAGTTGGAGCGCTTCCGAGAAGAGGCCCAAATGGTAGAGGCTTACGACTGGTTCGATCATATGCGCTCTCACACCCCTGACGGCCAGCTTGCCCGCCACGCTCGTATGGTGAGCGACGAGCTAGTAGCGGCGCTAGGCTTGCCGGCAGGAACACCTAAGGAGCTTCTGCCCAGATTCAAGGCACTCTGGCAGGCAGTTTCTTCTATGCCCAACGTGGGCTTGGTCATTACGCCTCACGGCAGCAAAGGCGGCAGGAAGAGGAGCTTTGAGCTGTTTGTGAAGGAGATATTGCCTCGATTGAAGGAATGAGAACGCCTTCAATCCTGTTAATAGTCCGTTAGATGTGGCATGAACACTCCTCTAGGCCATCAGCGGACCTCCGTAAGGCGTCGCGTTCCCAAAAACACCACGATTCCTCATGGAGCGCCTGTAATAGGCGACCGCAAAAGAGTATGCTTCCCTAGTGATGAGATATTAGGAGATAAGAAACTCCTTTAGAATCTCAATGCACCTCTCTGGTTGCTCTATGAAGAGACCGTGTCCCGTCTCTGGTACCTCTCTCAGAATACCATGGGGTATGAGAGAAGCCATGCGCTTGGCCTGGGCGCCATCTAGCACATCGCTCTGGGACCCTCGTAATACCATTGTCTTGCAGGATATGCGAGCCAAGCAGTCCCACAGGAAGGGGCCTTCCTTAAGTCCTGTGCTGCCGGTGAGCCAGAAAATCTCTGGGTCTGCCCTCCACACCAGTTTGCCGGCCCAGTTGAGGCGCAGCTCGTACTTGATACGGCGGTACAGCTCATCAGGCTGCCTTTCAGGTTCTTGTTCTTGAAACCACTCAAATGCCTCCTCAGGGCTACGGAAGCCCCGGGGCCGCTCGCCAGAGCGTTGCATCCGCCGCCTGGCTACCCTCTTCCCCTCCTCAGACTGGTCAGGCATGGGACCATAGTCGCCCAAAACTAAATGGGTGATAAACTGGCCCCAATAGGCCCCCAGAGGGATTCCTGCACGGGATCCCTGGGAGTGCCCGCAAAAGACAAAGGGAATAGCGCCCAGAGCACGAGCGATTTCTACGACATCTGAAGCATAGGTCTGAACTGCGTAACCTGTCTTTGCCCAATCGCTATCGCCACAGCCGCGGGTGTCAAAAGCAATAACGCGAAACTCATCGGCCAACTTCGCTGCAATATGGTCCCAGTAATGTGCATTGCTCGTTAGTCCATGCTGTAAGATCAAGGTGCGGGTAGCGCCGCCGCCCCAATCTAGGTAGTGGATATTGAGACCATTTACATGCACAAACTTACTCTCAGGCCTGACACCCTCCACAGAATCACCTCCACTTACACTGTTTTAGTCTAGTATATAAATGGTCGGGGCGAGAGGACTTGAACCTCCGACCTCCACGTCCCGAACGTGGCGCGCTACCGAGCTGCGCTACGCCCCGATATCTGACCCCATTATCCCAAATAGGTGGGATGAGCACAAGGTGAAAAGAGGCTGTTCACTTTATTGAACCCTTGGAGACAGCTTGCTATACTCGGCTAGGTCTATTGACATGCTACGACGAGTTGCAGTAAAGGTTCCCGCCACCACAGCCAACCTGGGCCCTGGCTTCGACTGCCTGGGGATGGCCTTGGATGTATGGAATTACATAACCGTAAGGACGGAAACGGAGGGCATCATCGTTTATGGTGAAGGCGCGGATTCCATCAGTCTCCAGAAGGACAACCTGATCTATCGTTCGGTGGTTGCTCTTTTTGATAAGGCGAATATGACTCCGCCCAAGCTCTCTATCTCCTCTCGGAATGAAATACCCCTGAGCCGAGGGCTGGGAAGCAGCGCTGCTGCCATAGTTGGAGGCCTGGTGGCTGGTAACGAGATGGCGGGAAGACCTTTGGGTCTAGAGGACTTGCTGAAGATGGCCAGCTCTTTGGAAGGCCACTCTGACAATGTAGCTCCAGCCCTGATAGGCGGTTGTCAGATTGTGGTGAAGGATGCCGAACGCCCTTTCACGAATTCTGTTTCCATGCCCGAAGGGCTAGAGGTTGTTCTGTTTATCCCCGATATGCCTATGCCAACTGACAAGGCCCGGGCAGTTCTGGCTCCCAGTGTCAGCAGGGAGGACGCCGTGTTTAACTTGGGAAGGGTAGCCCTTCTGGTGAACGCCTTCACTACGGGTAACCTGGCGTTGCTCCGGGTTGCTACCCAGGACAGGCTGCACCAGCCATCCCGACAGGCAATGTTTCCCGCTATGAAGAGCATATTTCGGGCGGCCCTGGAGGCAGGTGCCGCAGGAGTGTTCCTCTCGGGTTCAGGGTCCACTATTCTTGCCTTGACCCATGGCAAGGAGATGACGGTTGGTTATGAGATGGCCGAAGCCGCAAGAAAGGCCAATGTAAGCGGCAGATTGAAGGTGACTAAGCCCACTAAATTGGGTGCTCACATAGTGGAAGCTGAATAAGGGGCTGACTCAAAACCCTATCTGCACCGCACCCTAAAGGGCGCGGGATGATGCCCCCGCCTTCAGGCGGGGGTTTGGAAAACCGTTTTGATATAGTCTCTAAGGGGAAAGAGGATGAGTCTCATCGTTCAGAAATACGGTGGAAGCTCCCTGGCGGATGCAAATAAGATTAGGCGAGTTGCCCAACGTATCGGATCAACCTATGACAAAGGCAATTCGGTAGTGGCCGTGGTATCGGCTATGGGTGACACCACCGATGAGCTTATAGAGCTGGCTCACCGAGTATCCGATAGACCAGATGAGCGGGAGTTCGACCTGCTTCTATCAACGGGGGAGCTGGTATCTTGCACCCTAATGGCTATGGCTTTACGCTCCTCCGGATACCAGGCTATCAGCCTTTCAGGAGCTCAGGCTGGTATCCGGACAGACAAGAGCCATGGCAAGGCGCGCATCGCAGCAGTGGCACCGGAGCGGATACAAGGGGAATTGGACAGGGGATGCATTGTAATTGTAGCCGGTTTTCAGGGCGTTACCGAAGACTCGGATGTCACTACCCTGGGAAGGGGTGGTTCTGACACTACGGCTGTTGCCCTAGCTGCAAGCCTGGGGGCAGAACGGTGCGAAATCTACACTGACGTGGAAGGGATTTATACGGCAAACCCAAGGCTTGTGCCCGAGGCGCATAAGTTGAAGGAGATAGGTTATGAAGAGATGCTGGAGCTAGCCAGCTATGGCGTGAAGATGCAACCTCGTTCTGTAGAGTTGGGTATGTTGTACAATGTGCCTATCCTAGTAGCTTCTTCCTTTAGCGATGCTCCAGGTACTCTCATTCATCAGGGAGGTGATACAAGCATGGAGTTAAGAAACAAGGTTAGAGGCATTGCCACTGACACAAATGTTGCTAAGCTCTCCGTTCTTGGAGTGACCGATAGGCCGGGGATTGCAGCTAGCCTCTTTGAACCTCTGGCCGAGGCCAGCATAAGCATAGATGTGATTGTTCAGAACGCTAGCGTTGATGGTTCTACAGACCTCACCTTTACGGTATCGCGCAGCGACTTGCGGAAGGCTCTGGACATAGTGAGGCCCCTGGTAAGTAATATGGGGGGTCGAGGTTTAGTAAGCTCAGACAAACTGGCTAAAGTCAGCATAGTAGGCACGGGGATGCAGAATGCCCCTGGCTTCGCCGCTCGTATGTTCAGGGCGCTTTACGAGGCCAACATCAACATTGAGATGATCACTACTTCTGAGATACGCATTACCTGTATAGTACAGGAAGATAGAATTGAAGAAGCTGCTAGAGTCCTGTATAGAGCCTTTGAGCTGGACAAGGAGTAGCAAAGAGTCGAGAAATTCCTGGAACTGCTTTCTCTTCTATCCCCGTAACCCGAGCCAAGGGAACCATCACACGTGGGCAAGAAAATGATAAGTAGAAACAGACCTGTCTTTATATAGTTGCGAGGAGCGCCAAAGATCAATCAGTCCTTATAGGCTATGAATCCTTCTTTTTTTTCGGAGATCTAGCATGACCGTAGCTGTCGTAGTACCCACTTACAACGAAGCGGAAGTTCTGCCTGAGTTTGTCCACCAGCTTTTCAGCTTATCCATTCCTGACCTGCAATTGATCGTGGTGGATGATAGTTCTCCAGATGGCACGGGTAAGTTGGCGGAGAGCCTTTCCATTAATCATGGAGGTAATATAAAGGTGTTGCATCGCAGGGGTAAGCTGGGGCTTGGCACTGCCTATGTTCAGGGATTTCAGTACGCCCTGAAACAGGGGGCCGATTATATCATTCAAATGGATGCAGATCTATCCCACTCACCTGAATACATCCCCGCTTTCTTGCAAGAGCTCAAGAAGGTAGAGGTAGTGATAGGGTCCCGATATGTTCCCGGCGGCGGATTGGACAAAAAATGGGGTATGCGTCGTAGGGCGCTAAGCTACCTGGGTAATCTTTACATACGATTGGCATCCGGGATCAAAGTAAAGGATGCAACCTCAGGGTTCAAAGGATTCAGGAGTTATGTTTTGTCTAGCCTGGATTGGTCGAAATTTAAATGTAAGGGGTTTGCCTTTCAGGCAGAGATGGCTTACGCTTGTGAGAGGAAGAAATTTAGGATTGATGAGTATGGAATTACCTTTGCTGAAAGAGCGAGCGGCCGTTCCAAAATCTCAATCAACATAGTTATTGAGGCTTTATGGCGTTTCTTACCACTACGTTGGAGCAGAAAAAGTGGATAAAAATGCGCCGTAAGGGGATTGCATTGACTCTAGTTATCACTTAAAATGCCCCACCTTGGGGTATGAAAGATGAGCATGTTCAAATACGAAAATAGAGAGAAGTTGAAAAGGGAGAAGACCAGAGAGGCTATCGCTCTGGCTCTGGAAGGGCGTTGGGAGGAGGCGGTAAAGGTTAACCAACTCATAATCGAGGAGTTTTCCGAGGATGTGGAGGCCTATAACCGCCTGGGCAAGTCCCTTTCAGAGGTGGGACGCTACAGCGAAGCTGCCGAAGCGTTTAGGCGTGCTCTGGCCATCTCTCCGTCTAACCCCATTGCCAGGAAAAACCTTGAGCGCCTTTCCAAACTAAAGGACGTTGTCCCCAGGCCTTTCGCCACAAAGAAAAGCACCCCTCAGCTTTTCATCGAGGATAGTGGCAAAGCCATCGTGACCTCGCTCACAGACCTGGCTCCTCAGCATGTCCTGGTCAAGGTGTCGTCGGGAGATACTGCATTCCTCAAGGTGGAAGGGAGCAATAGTATTCAGCTGCAAAACCAACAGGGAGAGTATCTGGGGCGTCTGGATCCTAGGCTGACGTCACGACTGGTGAGGCTAATCAACGGCGGGAACCGATACGAGGTTGCCGTTATCAGTGTCAACGGTCACGGCTTATGCCTGATTATCAGAGAAGCCTATAGGCATCCCTCGCAGTCGAGAATAGTATCGTTCCCGTCTCATGTAACTAGTGATTCTAAACCGTATATCAGGGGCACTGTTATCAGATATGATCTGGAGGATGAAGAGGAGAGAGTGTTGGAAGACTTCAGAGCCGAGTGGAATGATGAAGAGGATGCGGTGCCTGTTCTGAAGAGGGGCTTTCGTAAATTAGCGGATGACGTACTAGACTCCGATGAGGAGGAGAGGGAAGAGTCCGTGGAGTAATGGCAGGCTGCTTAACAACCCGCAGTTGAACCGGATAGTCTTTAATAATGTGACTGGAACATGTCTCTGATACAATCCTTCCCTCCCATTTGACCGGCGTTTCGCATTCCTACTAGCTTCTCATCTGATTGCAACACTCTCCTACTTACTTTAGGCCCTCGACACGCTGGGAGATTCTGGGTAAAATTGTACTTGGGTTTGCTCATGGGAGGCTAAATATGACTCGAAGGGAAATCAGAGCCGATACAGAGTTAACCTTGCGAATGTTCTTCACATGGTTTCTGCTGGCAGGAGTGTACGCGGCCTTCGTAGCCCTTCTATTCTGGGCAGGCGTTAACTTTATTGGCATAGCCATTGTTGCCGCCCTTCTTCTGGGGGTGCAGTTCTTCTTTTCAGACCGCCTGGTTGTATGGTCCACCAGGGCAAAAGAGGTCTCTGCGCAAGAAGAGCCCCACCTTCACGCCACCGTGGAGCGTTTGGCGGCGGCGGCTAATTTGCCCAAGCCAAAGGTTTATGTAATGAATGCGGACATCCCCAACGCCTTTGCTACGGGTCGTAATCCCAAGAACTCCCTCATCGCTGTTACCAGGGGACTGATGAGACGCCTAGACCAACCAGAGCTTGAGGCGGTGCTGGCCCACGAGTTGACCCACGTGAAGAACAGAGACGTCCTGGTTCTGACTCTGGCCAGCTTCTTCGCTACCATAGCTGCTTTCCTCATGCGTATGTTCTTCTGGAGCTCCCTATTTGGAGGCTTTGGGGGAGGAAGCGGCGATCGCCGGGGTGGCGGGCAGGCTGCTGCCATGTTCATGGTAGTCTGGATCGGTACCATAGTCATCTATTTCCTGGCCCAGCTTCTGATTATGGCCCTTTCCCGCTATCGTGAATATGCGGCAGATAGAGGCGGCGCCATACTTACGGGCGCTCCCTCCCAGCTTGCCTCGGCTCTAATGAAAATCAGCGGCTCTATAGCCCGAATCCCAGATAAGGACCTTCGGGAGGTCGCCTCGGCTAACGCCTTCTTTATTATCCCGGCTATTAAAGGCGGGGATATAGTTAACCTCTTCGCCACCCATCCTCCTGTGGAGAAGCGCATCGAGCGTCTGCGCCTTATGCAGCGCCAGCTAGAAGGCCTTTAGATTGTGGGTTTCTTAGACATCCTGCTGGGCAGAAGCAAGCCTACCAGGTCTCGGCGAGAGGCCATCTTCTCCATTACCACTGCCGAGGTCTCCCTGCAAACTCGTTTCGGCATCCTACCCAGCGGAAGAGCAGCCGTATCCTTCAAGCCTGTGGAGGCCTCCTTTTTCGTCAACATGGACTCAGAGATAAGGGAGCTTCTTCGTATAAGTGCCCGCTCCACGGCGACGAAGTATGAGATCAAGGACGACGGCTACGGCTATCGCTGGGTCATACTGGAGGACAGGGACTTTGAAGACCTGGTCTCCATCATCCACCTGGTGGGTGAGACCATCGCCGACAACGGCTATGAGCAGCAGCTTCTGGCCGCCGTATTTGGCTTCAAAGAAGGGGGCAAAGATATATACTGGATCTACAACTACAAGCGGGGCAGGTTTTACCCCTTTGTGCCCGAAGGCCAGCAGCGCCGGGACAGCGCCACTGAGCTGCGCCTGCGGGCCGTCATAGAAAAGGAGATGCCCATAGAGCCGTCCCTGGAGCGCTGGTATGCCCTGTGGGGGATACCGTTTTAGTAAAGTTCTCTGTTCATTTTTGGTCGACGTGAATTACCCCCTTGGCCTAAACACTAACATCGTTTTGGGTGACCCCATGACTTCTGAAAAAGATGTCTATTCAAAGTTTGTTTGTGAAAAGAACACGGCACTAGTGTGTAAGGAGCCGTAATGTTTGGCCGTGAGCATTTCAGAAACGTGGAAGAGTTCTTGGGGTTGGAGTGGCTTGGCGAGGGGTGTAATAAGATCGATAGGGAAATAACTCGACAGTTCGAGTCCGGAGTTTTGGACCATACTGTTGAAGACAGTAATCATGCGGTTCACAAGCTTTGGTATAATCACATCCTTGGGAAAGCGCTTCCTAGTGACCTCCTCATCACAGGCGCCTACAAGACGGAGCATGTTCTACGCCAAGCACACAGGTTACTTGTCTTAGAGCAACTCATTAGTAAACTCCGTCCAACTTGGGACACTTCGATAGCGGATTATGTGCGAAGCAAGCTTCGCAATGCTCCTGAATTTGAGTCTACGTTGTTTGAGTTGCTTGTGTTGTCAAACTTTCGAGAGGCTGGCCACGATTGTCACTTTAGGTTGCCAATTGAGAAGCCGAGAATAGATATCGAGGGTACCATAATGAGAACGCTAACTCACATCGAATGCAAGCGGGTGACCTTTCGAGCCAGACCGCACATAAGTCGCCTGACTGAGCTGGACTCCTTAGCAGGTGACATTCTGGGTAAAATCAGAAAATTTGATCACTCGGTGGCTATCTCTATCGAGTTTCACGACCGAGCCGGGCCAGCAGAAATAGACACAGTAAGGTCTCTTTTCAAAGAAATGGGTGCTCTCCCAAGTTGGCTTCACAGAACCTATTATCCAGGCCCATGGACGGTCATGATCAGATCGGTGAAAAATGGTGCGACTCAGTTGACAGGCGACTTCGATCTTTACGACGTAATAAAGACGGACGGCGCATTCATCTTAGGCAGCGGTGTAAAGCAAAAACTTTGCGCTGTGGGCATTATAGACCACACACCTTCTAACTGGGGTGAGAAGGTACGTGATTCATTGAATACTGCCAGGCAACAGCTAATGAAGGGTCATTGCAATATCATCTGCCTTGAAGTGGCCGATATGGCTTACTTCACTAACCCAGTGGAATTTGAAAGAGTTTTTAATGCAGTTGAAGAATTCCTGTTGCATGACTCGAAGCGAGTATCCGCAGTGATACTGACGTTTATTGGCGTGGTTGCTGATAGCCCTAACAGCGAGGTCAAAGAGGGTCCCGTGCGATTCCGATCTTCGGGACGGTCGTGGCTAATCCGCAATCCTCAGCCCTATGCCCCATTGCCCCCAGCCTTCGAAGCGCCGAGCTTTGACAAACCAGATGTTTGGGTCAGGGCTTCTGTATCCGAGAAGAACGGATCTCCGTTACAAACAGAAGAAGAACACGCTTGATTTAGTAGGAGACTTTACTTCTAATAGCACTCCACAAGAAACAGCCCCTAAATCCTGAGGTTGTTTCTTACCTGGAATATTAAAGTTAACCTACGCCGGTATTATCCCCTCACCACTGAACAGCTCTCTGGCCTCATCCAGAGTTATGTCCGGCGCAGGCAGGATCAGGTCCGACTCCACAAGCTCGTCAGGAGGCAGGGATCTCCCTCTCTTGCGTACTATGGCCAGCATCTGCTTGAAGAGCCGCCGGAACGCCTCGCCATCCCCAGCGGCAACCACGCTCACAATCTGATTGTCCAACTCGTTCAATCTGTCCAGATAAGAGCCCTTAAGGTTATACTGGCCTTCCGTAATAATGCGAACTATCATGGTCTTCCCCCGGGAAGCTCCTTTCTTTCTGATGACTGTTCTTTGAGTGCTGCCAGCTCGGTCTCCACGCTCCGGCTGGCCGAAAGCTTGGCTAACTCCCTGCCGATTTCGTCCTCGCGGCCCGTGAAATCCTCCAGCACCCCTGCTGAAGCCAACTCGTCAATGGCGGCCGCCTTTGCTCGCATCTGCTCCGTCTTATTCTGGGCACGGTCTATAGCCATGCCCACATCGGCCATCTCTTCGGATACGCCCGAAAGGGCAGAACCGATACGAACCTGGGCCTCTGCTGCCGTGTATTGAGCCTTGATTATCTCCTTTTTGGTTCGGAAGGCCTCTACCTTGCTCTGTAGGCGAGCCTCGGCTTGAGTCAGCTTCTCCTGCTCAAGCTCCAGCCCTGAAACCTGCTCATCGAGACCCTGCAACTCCTGAAGAGCGGCCTGTTTTCTCTGGAGAGCCAAACGAGCCAGGTCTTCCCTACCAGCCCCCAGAGCCTGGCGGGCCTGCTTGTCCAGCTTAGCGATACTCTCCTGGACCTTGGAGGCTTGCAACTCCAGGCGCCGCTTGGAGGTAACTACCTCTACGATTCCCCTCTTGACATTCCTAAGCAGTTCCAGCTGTTTTTCATAGGAGTAGTCAAGGGTCTCCCTGGGGTCCTCTGCTTTATCCAGCAGACGACTCATTTTGGACTTAAGGATAGTTGACATTCTGGATAGTACGCCCATGGATTCACCTCCCTGTTGCTCCGTGATTTGATAGGTCCTGCTATAAGATGCTCTAGCTTGCTCACCAGGCCCTTTATCAGGCCCGCTGCTTGGAGCCGAGGTAGTTTAATACTCCAATAACGCCTACAACAACTCCCGCAATTATGGCGATAAGGCCCAGCAAGTCCACCAGGAAATCTGTAATAGGTGAGCGAAGGAGGAAACCAAAGACAATCATGGCTATTCCCACCAGGATTAGCGTACCGCCTCCGAACTTGTTCATATCGGCCCTCTTGGTGATCTTATTGCTTGCCGCTTTAGGATAAAAATAATGTCTAGGACTTAGCGTGTCAAGTACGAACATTTCCTGTTCACGGACTCCCCCTCCTATGCTATTATGAGGTAGGCGATATTCATACGCCCTTAACGCTATCCTTCCAAGGAGACTACAAAGCTTGGCAGAGAAGCCGCCTGTCATAGGCATCACCGCCTCGAGAGAGAACACAGGAGGGTTGTATAGAGACGCGATAGAGAAGGCGGGTGGTTCAAGTCTGATATTATCACCGGATACCTTCGGTTCTGTAGATGGTGCCCTTGATAGGCTTGCAGGGCTCCTGGTAAGCGGTGGTCCAGATATAGACCCCCTTCTTTATGGCGAGGCCCCAGACCACAAGGCTAATCTGGATGAGATAAACCCTCAGCACGACGCCATGGAGTTGTCTCTGCTGAAGGCAGCACTGGAGAGGGATATGCCGGTGTTGGCCATCTGCCGAGGCATGCAGACCCTCAACGTGGTAATGAATGGTAAGTTGGTTCAGGACCTTCCAGGGCATAAAGTCGAGAATCGAAACGGCGAATGGGAATCGGCCTACCACCGTATCTACATATCCCCAGGAAGCAAGCTGGCGGCAATTGTAGGGTCAGGAGGGTTCGTAAAGGTAAATAGCCGCCATCACCAAGGAATCCGTCAGGCTCAGATGTCCCCCTTTCTGTTAGCCTCGGCCTACTCCCTGGACGACGGCCTGATAGAGGCTCTGGAGGGCCCTCGGCATAGCTGGGTCATCGGCGTCCAGTGGCATCCGGAGCGGGTAGATGAGGTTCCCCGGCAGTTCCAGAACCTCTTCCTAGGTCTTGTCGAGCGAGCCGATATATATACCAAGGCGAGGGTACATCTCTCGGTTTAGAGTGCCGTCAGATCGTTAATTACGATAGAAAGGCCATTATGGTTACAAGCATAGGTCAGATAAAGCCAGTCAAAATAGAAGAGGAGATGCGCAGTTCATATCTGGACTACGCCATGAGCGTCATCGTGGCTCGGGCGCTCCCCGACGTTCGGGATGGGTTGAAACCGGTTCAACGTCGCATCCTCTACGCCATGATGGAGCTGGGCATGCGTTCTAACGCCCCCTATAGGAAGAGCGCACGCATTGTTGGCGAAGTGCTAGGAAAGTTTCACCCCCATGGCGACGTCCCGGTTTATGATGCCATGGTACGCATGGCCCAGCCCTTCTCTATGCGTATGCCGCTAATTGATGGTCAGGGTAACTTTGGTAGCGTTGACGATGACCCACCAGCGGCAATGCGCTACACCGAGGCTCGTTTGTCCTCCATCGCTGAAGAGCTGTTGGCCAACATCGAGCAGGAGACCGTTGACTTTACCGACAACTTCGATGGCTCCCTAAAGGAGCCCCTCGTTCTTCCAGCCCGCCTTCCTAACCTTCTGGTGAACGGCGCATCAGGTATAGCGGTGGGAATGGCTACCAGCATCCCTCCCCATAACCTCTCGGAGATTTGCGACGCCGTGGTGCTTCTCATAGATAACTCTGAGACTACTCCCGACGAGTTGATGCAAATTGTCAAGGGTCCCGACTTCCCCACAGGTGCAATAATCTGGGGTATAGAGGGTACAAGGAGCGCTTATACCACGGGGCACGGTCGTGCGGTGGTCAGAGCGCGAGCCGAGATTCAGAGCATGGGACGCTCCGGACGCCAGCAGATTATCGTCACAGAGCTTCCCTACCAGGTAAACAAGGCAGCCCTGGTGGAGAAGATAGCCCAGCTTGCCAAAGACAAACGCATCGAGGGAATCTCTGAGGTGCGGGATGAGTCCGACAGAGAGGGGCTTAGGGTAGTAGTGGAGCTTCGCAGAGATGCCCAGGCAGAGATGGTGCTGAACAACCTTTATAAACATACTGCCATGCAGGCTTCCTTTAATATGAACATGTTGGCCCTGATAGGCGGCGTTCCCCTCATCATCACCCTTAAACAGGCCCTCGTCCACTACATAAACTTCCGCCGTCAGGTGGTGTTCCGCCGCTCGGAATATGAGCTGAAGAAGGCCAGGGAGCGGGCTCATATCCTGGAGGGCTTGAGGATTGCTCTCAACAACCTGAATACCATCATTGCTCTTATACGAGGCTCTAAGGACGTAGAGGAGGCTCGTACAGGGCTCATGCAGCAGTTCGGTCTCTCCCAGCTTCAGGCTCAGGCTATACTGGATATGCAGCTACGCCGTATCGCAGCCTTGGAGCGGGAGAAGATCGAGCAAGAATACCAGGAGCTACGGAAAACAATCGAGGAGCTGGAGGGTATTCTGGCGGATCCCCAGAAGGTGCTGGCGGTTGTGAGGGATGAGACGCAAAAGCTGAAGGATGACTTTGGGGACCCTCGGCGCACGGAGATTGTAGAGGAAGAGCCCGGGGCTTTCCGCAGGGAAGAGCTTGAGCCTCACCAGGAGGTGGTGATTACCCTGAGCCAGCGGGGCTATGTCAAGCGCATCCCGTCCAGCACCTACCGAAGCCAGCATCGGGGTGGCAAGGGTGTACTGGGAATGGTCACAAGGGATAATGACCCGGTGAAGCACCTCGTGGTGGCAGATACCCACGACGTTATCCTGTTCTTTACCGATCGGGGTAGAGTTCAAGCCATGAGGTGTTTTGAGATCCCTTCCGATGCTTCCCGCTCCACACGAGGGGCACCTGTCATCAACCTGATCCCCGCTCTAGGAGAGCGGGAGCAGGTCAACACCGTGGTCGCGGTGCCTTCTTTACAGGAAGATACCTTCTTGTTGCTGGCGACCCGTTTGGGAAAGATCAAGCGTCTGCCCCTGAAAGCCATATCTGCCATAAGAAGTGCCGGTCTCATTGTGATGGGCCTTGGCCCCAGAGACGAACTGGTGTCTGTAGGCTTAGCAGGAGAAGAAGAGGAGATCATAATGGTCACTGCTTCGGGTGAGTCCATTCGTTTCTCTGTCTCCTCGGTACCCATACAGACACGGACGGCTGGAGGAGTGAAGGGAATGAGGCTCAAGGGAGGCGACCTGGTAGTCTTTTTCGGGGTAGTTAATCCCCAGGGTCAACTCCTTGTAGTGAGCCAGCAGGGCTTTGGTAAACTGACCCCGCTCAGCAGATACAGAAGCCAGCATAGAGGGGGTGGGGGTGTAAGCACCTTTAGAGTCAACGCAAAGACAGGTCCGGTGGCGGGAGGATTCGTAGTGGCAAACGGTGGCGAAGTTTTCCTCGTCTCGGCCCAGGCGCAGGTCTTCCGGACTGAGCTTTCGGAGATACCGGTAAAGGGTAGGGATACCCAGGGAGTAATTATCTGGAGGCCGGAATCGGGGGATGTAGTAGCCTCGGTCGCCTGTGTGGATGGAGCGCTCAGGAGATTTTCTGCGCCCCCTCCAACATCTTAACCGTTCTGTTCCTATGAGATAAAAAGGCAACTGCTCAAGGCCTGCCTTCACCGAGAGAGCCGAGGTAGTTAGTGACTATCTCAAAACCCTATCTGCACCGCACCCTGAAGGGCGCGGTATGATGCCCCCGCCTTCAGGCGGGGGTTTGGAAAACCGTTTTGAGATAGTTTCTAATTACACTTCAAGGCCCTCTAAAGATATGCTCTACAAACTTGGCCTGCTAACAGTACGCTTCCGTTGGGCCGTCATAGCCCTGTGGATCGCCGTTTTCCTGGCGGCCCTTATCCTCGCCCCAAAGGTAACTTCGGCTCTCAAGAGTGGCTTTGGCGACGTGGATACTGAGGCCCGTCGGGGACTTGCTCTGATGACTCAAAAGCTACAGGTTCCCGAAGCCTCCTTCACCATCGTATTTCATAGCCCCGACCTCAAAGTTAGCGACCCCAAGTATGTTGAGGAGGTGAAGAAGGTAGAGTCCCATGTAAGCTCGCTGCCTGAGGTATCCAGGGTAGTTACCTACTACAACGTCCAGAATCCCTACATGGTCTCCTCAGACGGTCACACCTCCTACGCTATAGTCTTGCTTAAATCCGATATCAACACCGCCCTGGAGACCTTCCCAGCATTAAGAAAAAAGTTGCCTCCTGCTGGAGAGCTACAGATGTGGGCCACCGGCGGCGTCCCCATCTTCTCCGAGCTGACAGAGGCGAGCGAGAGAGACCTGCGCCGTGCCGAGACCTTGGCCTTACCTCTGGTTCTGGTAGCCCTGGTAATCGTCTTCGGCAGTGTCGTGGCGGCAGGGCTACCCCTGGCGATGGGCGTGGTCAGCATAGTCGTGACCCTGGCCCTCGTCTATCTCCTGGCCCAACGTACCGACATGTCCATCTTCGTTCTCAACATCGCCTCCTTTCTGGGCTTGGGAATGGCTATTGACTACTCTCTTCTAATCGTCAGTCGCTTCAGGGAAGAGTTAGCGACGAGGAGCAAGGAAGAGGCCATAGCCGTGTCCCTTTCAAAGGCTGGAATGACAATCCTGTTTTCAGGCATAACCTCTGCCTTGGGCCTCTCGGGCCTGATCTTTTTCAAGTTCACCGGGTTGCGGTCCATCGGCATAGGAGGGGTGAGCGTTATCCTGATGTCTATGGTGTTGGCCATGACTCTTTTGCCTGCTATCTTGGGGGTCCTGGGACATCGGGTAAATTCCCTGCGTATCCTGCCCCAAAGGGCTTCCGGGTCAGGTATCTGGCATGGGCTGGCTCAGTGGGTCATGCGGCATCCCTTGGCAGTGGCGATTCCCATTATCGTGGCGCTCTTGATTCTTGGACTGCCCTTTCTGCGGGTAAACCTCGGCGCTCCCTGGGCCAGCATTCTTTCTAAAGGCTCCGAGCCCCGGCAGGGGTGGGAGTTTGTAGAGGAGAAGATGGGGTCCGGTGAGCTGGCCCCTATACTGTTGGTCGCTACCTCTGCAAATGGGATAGCCAACGAGGAGAACATAGGGACACTATACGACTTCGCCTCAAAAATCGCTCAGGACGGTCGAGTAAACCGTGTAGAGAGCATAGTCTCCATTGACCCCAGGATAACCAAAGAGCAATATCAGAAGATGTATCTCAATCCTTCCCAGGTAATCTTCCCGGAGGTAAGCCGTGCCTTTACTGAGCTTACCAGCAGCAACAATGAGGTCACGCTTCTTAGAGTCATAAGCGCTTATCCTCCGATGTCTGAAGAGACCAAGGCCCTGGTGCGGGACATTCGCCGTTTCCGCCCTGAGGGAGGGGTGACAGTTTATGTAAGCGGAGCCACGGCCGATCTTATAGATAGTGTTGACAGGATGTATCAGGACTTTCCAAAAGTAATCATTTTTGTGATTTTTACCACCTACGTAGCCCTCCTGTGGCTCTTCCGCTCGGTTGTTCTACCTCTGAAAGCCATATTGATGAACACTCTGAGTATTCTTGCCAGCTACGGCGCCCTGGTCTTTATCTTTCAGGAGGGACACTTCCAGCGATTCCTGGGATTCCCCGCCGAAGGTAATGTCGAAGCAACAGTCCCCATATTGATGTTTTGTATTCTTTTTGGGGTGAGCATGGACTACGAAGTATTCCTGCTGAGCAGGATCAAAGAGGAGTACGAAGCCAGCGGAGATAACACCAGGAGCGTCGCCCTGGGATTGGAGCGCACCGGCCTTATCATTACCAGTGCAGCTCTGATCCTGGTCCTGGTCGCCAGCGCCTTCGCCACGGGGGACATTGTGGTCGTGAAGGCTTTAGGATTTGGTATAGCCTTGGCAATTTTCATAGATGCGACTATAGTAAGGACGTTGCTTGTTCCAGCCCTTATGCGTCTGTTAGGAAATCTCAACTGGTGGGCGCCAGCTTTTCTTAAAGGGCGTTAGATAAATTAGACGGGCATTAGTACCTACTTGTGAAAAGGGCGTCATAATTAACCGCTCGTGGTGAGGCTGTCGAACCATGAGCGGGGTTTGATGGGGCCTTGTGGGCGCTGATTTATGGAACTGGTCACTAGAGGAGTGTCATGGTAAGTTTTCCCTTTGAAGGATTCAAGTTCAGAGCCAGTGTTAAGATCCCAGCTTTGTGGATGAGCTATGGATTGGCCTTGGTCCTGTTATCGGTCTTGTTAGTGATGGGATGTCAGAGGCCAACGCCTGTTCCTACTCCTACTCCTACTCCTACCCCTATCCCATCGCCCACAGCAGTGCCTACTTCTACACCCACTTCTGCTCCAGCGCCTTCTCCCACCTCCACTCTCGCCCCAGTACCGACGCCGACCTCTACTCTTGTTGTCGAAAGCCGCTTGGCGACTACGGCTTTCAACTATGTCAAGGAGCTGTCTCAAGGTCTGGGTTCTCGGCAAAGCCTCACCAGTGAGGAGAGGGAAGCAGCTGATTACCTGACATCCCAGTTTAAAGGGATGGATTACTCGGTAAGGCAGCAACCCTTCACAGTAGAAATGGTGACCTTAGAGGGGTCTGGCCTAACCCTGGACAAACCCACCCCTGAAACCCTTCAGGCCGTCCCTCTCTTTCGCTCGACCCCAGGGGAGGCATCTGGGATATTGACACCCGTTGGCCTGGCCCGGGAAGGAGATATTCCCGAAGCTGGGCTAAAAGGGAGAATAGCCCTAATTCAAAGAGGCATCATAACCTTTGAAGAGAAGGTGAAACGGGCAAGCGCCGCCGGAGCACTGGGGGCAGTCATCTATAACAATGAGACCGGAGGCTTCCTGGGGGCCTTCGCCAACACGAGTCCCATTCCCGCCGTATCCATCTCGAGGGAAGACGGTGAGAAGATAAAGGAACTCATAGCCAAGGGAGATGTGGAGGCCACTATAGTGGTGAAGACAGAGAAGGGCCCTTCTCAGAACGTGATTGCGGAGAAACCAGGATCCGGTGATAAGGTGGTGGTTCTGGGAGGTCATTATGATACGGTGCCCAATGTTCCAGGCGCCAATGATAACGCCTCTGGCACAGCAGTCCTCCTTACCCTTGCTCAGGAGCTGTCGCAGAGGTCGCTCCCCTTTACCCTGCGGTTCATAGCCTTTGGGGCTGAAGAGTTGGGTCTATGGGGTAGCAAGTCTTACGTGGATTCCCTGACGACTGAGGAGCATAGGCGAATAGTAGCTATGCTAAACTTCGACGCCTTGGGTACCGGCAATGGCCTATTAGTAGCGGGTGCTAGCGAGCTGATAGATCAGATAGTCACAGAAGGAAATAGACAGAGAATCAGGGTGCAGCGAAGCAGGGGTCTGGAGGGAGGTGGTAGCGACCACGAGAACTTCGCTAGCGTCGGCATACCCGTAATCTTTTTCTTTTCCGACGACCTCTCGCGAATCCACTCCCCCAACGATACGATAGAGTTTGTTAGCCCCAGGCTTCTGGGGGAGGCAGCTACGCTGGCTTTGGCCGCTCTGGGTTATCTGGCCAGGCGTTAGACGGTAATCTACCCTTGACTAAGAGCCAGCCTGTTCATAATCTCCATCGCTTGGTAGCGAAGGAAGGAGAGGTTTCTTGGTAGACAAAGAGGCATTCCGCAAGGCCTGGAGCAATTTTGCAACCGGGGTCACCGTTATTACCACCATTCAACCTGACGGGCATGTCCACGGCATCACGGCAAACGGCGTCTGCTCTGTTTCTCTGGAACCTCCACTGGTTCTGGCCTGTTTAGGGCATAATCGTAACTCTTATAGCCTCATCAAAAAGAGGAGGCGCTTTGCCATAAATATTCTCGACGAGTCCCAACAGCGCATTGCCGAATATTACACCAGGGATTCGAAAGATAGGTTTGGTGACGTTGAAGTAGCCTTCCGGTTTACCTCTCAAGGCTCAGCGATAGTTGAGGGAGGTTTAGCTTACATGGATTGCCAAGTAGTGGCGGAGCACAAGGCTGGAGACCACACAATTTTTGTCGCTAAGGTGGATGAGATAGGGCTAAAGCAGGGCAGACCCCTTCTGTTCTTTGAGAGCGGATTTCACAGGCTTTCCAGCCCCTAGGATGGGTATTATTTGTAAGAAAGGAGATCGCGTGTAAATGGTTTCAGTCTGGCGTAAACAGAGTATTGCGGTTGTGGAACTCTATGGCACTATAGGAGGTGCTGTGCGGCCGGCTATTTATCTGCCGATACTGGAGAGGGTCCGCAACAGCCGCAGATTCCGAGGGCTGGTGATAGCCATTGATTCTCCTGGAGGCTCGGCAGCGGCATCTGAGGAGCTTTACCGGGGTATCTCGAAAATAGCCTCCACAAAGCCGGTAGTGGCATACATTCGGGAGCGAGGCGCATCCGGTGCCTATTATATAAGCTGCGCTGCCCAGAAGATTGTCGCCGTCCCTAATGCCCTGGTAGGGTCTATTGGGGTGATATTTGCCCGCCCCACTGCCGAACAGCTGTTCCAAAAGGTTGGCCTGGATTTTTCCATTCAGAAGAGCGGCAAATACAAAGACATGTACGGCCCATGGCGAAAGCC
>JACQTT010000052.1 GCA_016210665.1 Chloroflexota bacterium
GCCCCAAGACCGCCCAGCGCCTCACATACTATCTCATCCGTATGCCTTCAGAGGAGGCCCGCTCTCTGGCCGAGGCTATCCTGGCGGTGAAGGAACGCATCGTCCTATGCTCTCGCTGCCTGCTCATAACCGAGGCGAACCCCTGCTCCATATGCACGGACCAGAATCGTGACCAAACTCGAATATGCGTGGTGGAGGAACCCCTGGATGCCCTGGCTCTGGAGCGTACAAGAGTCTATAAGGGACTGTACCATGTCCTTCATGGCGTCATCTCTCCCATGAACGGCATAGGCCCAGAGGAGTTGAAGATTCGCGAGCTTCTTGGCCGCCTTAAGGACGGGGGTATCCAGGAGATCATTCTAGCAACCAATCCCAGCTTGGAGGGCGAAGCTACCTCTATGTATATCCATCGCCTCATATCTCCCGTGGGTATAAAGATAACCCGTTTGGCCAGGGGATTGCCTGTGGGAAGCGACCTGGAGTATGCCGACGAGGTGACCTTGGCCAGGGCCCTGGAAGAGCGCCACGAGATATAATTCATGGACCGTCCCAAGTTATACAAGACTGAAGCTATAGTACTGAAGCATATCCCTTTAGGAGAAGCCGATCGCATTCTCACGGTCTATACTCCGGAGCTGGGCAAGTTGCGCTTGGTGGCCAAGGGTGTGCGACGGCCTACCAGCAAACTGGGGGGCCATGTGGAGCCTTTGAATCACGTCACTCTGTCTGTTGCCAGGGGTCAAAACCTGGATATCGCCACCCAGGGTCAAACCTTACACAGCTTCAGGTCTGTAAGAGAAGACTTGCGAAGCCTATCTTGGGGCTTCTACATAGCAGATTTAGTGGACCAGTTCGCTCCAGATGAGTCTCCTAACTTCCACCTCTTCGAGTTGATGCTGAGGGCGTTGGGCTGGCTGGAGAAGGGCACACAAACTGAGTTGCTGCTTCGTTTCTTCGAGATGCGATTGCTAGGATATACGGGTTATCAGCCAGAGCTTTACTGGTGCGTCGAGTGCCGCCGCCATCTTGATCCTGGCAACTACGCCTTCAGTTGCTCCCTGGGAGGAGTTACGTGTTCTTCCTGCGAGGACAGACCGGAAGGCTCTCTTTTACCTGCATCCCTCAATACTATGAAGGTGTTGCGCTTCTTGCAACGAGAGGAATACACTGCTGTAACCGCATTGCATATCTCTGTATCCTTGCACAGGGAAGTGGAACGTCTCCTCAGCACCTATATACGCTATCTTCTGGAAAGGGAGGTAAAGTCTGCATCCTTTATGAAAGTGGTAGCCTCGGAAATGGCTGCTCTTCAGCTTGGAGAATGACCTATGGAGAACCTAGTTAAGGATCTCATAGGGGGGCTAAGATTGGAGGGGTGGGAAGTGGTCTTTATCACCTTTATTATCTTGACCCTCGTGGTAATCCTTTTACAGCGTCTCCTTCTCAAAAAAGCCCCTTCGCTGGTCTCCGTTGAGGATATTCCTGCTCCGGCCGAGGTCAGGGGACTTGAGGATGAGAGGGAGGACGCGATAGAGGTAGAAGAGATGGCTGCCGCAGCTGTAGTGGGTATGTATCTAGCCATGGAGGAGCAGGGTACAAGTGTCCCTCCAGTCCCTCGACAGGAGCCTCGGCGGCCCAGTGCCTGGCGAATGCAGGGCAGGGAGCTACTGATGAGGGGTCGAGGCCCCAGGAATAGCGCATGGAAGACGGCTACCTCGTCACCATCGCTGGACAAGCCTATACGGTTAGGATAGTGGACGTTAGCCGCTCCCCGGCCCTGGTTGAGGTGAACGGCCAGCTCTTTGAGGGAAACTTCTTACGTGCTATTTGGGTGGCAGGGAAAGAGCGTAGTGGACCCCTTTGAGAATCCACTCCTGTAAATCCTCATCTGAGGCCAAGGCATTAGGGCCCACCGTAATCCAACCCTTCATGGGGCGACCCGTATAGTCGAAGGTCCGGACGTAAGGTTTAGCGGTAGCGGCATCGTGTTGACCAGGGTCTATGCGTACAATAATGTCGTTATTATGGATTCCGCAGGCCATATTACCCTGAAGCATAAAGCTCAGGCCGCCGAAAATCTTCTTCTCGGTTCGCCCTGGCTGATCTGCAAGTATCTTGCGTATGCGCTTGGCTAGATTCTCGTCGTAGGCCATATTCCCACTCCCAATAATCCTTTACTCAGATAGACACGAATGGCTGCGCCAATTTATTATAAGCCTCACCGCGGGCTGTCGGATACAGGTTTCTCCTGTAGTGCCACTTTTAGATGCAGAAACGGTGGGTAGATGAGCAGAATCAGCTCTAGCCTTTTCAGATGACATATAGGCCGGCTAACTCGATCATGCTGAAGCGAAAAATCCACCCGGTGCCGGGAATAGCTGACTAGCAGAGATTATTACCGAGCCCACAGCTGAATCTCTGCCAGAAAGCGCCCCATCTCCCTGCTCTGGCGAGATCCTGAAAACCGCCTTCTCCCATTCCCTTGGCCACCCTTCTATTTGACGAGCTCAGAACAGGCTCTAGCCAGGAAAGGGGGAATCTTGTACCCGAGGGACACCCTTCGGTAGGCTCAAGAGAGGCCATTAGACTCCAGACGATGGGCTTAGCCTCTCTATACCCTCTCTTTTCATCACCGTGCTAGGAGCCTTTGAGATGTTTGCCAAAGAAGGTCTGAGTCCTCCGCCAGGCATCCTCGGCCGCCTCTTTGCGATAGCTGTCCTGGGTATCGTTGAAGAAGGCGTGAGGAGCATCTGGGTAAACTATGCATTCGAACTGTTTGCGGTACTGCCTGAGTGCCCCCTCTAGAGCAGGTACAGAAGGGCGGTTCGCCTCGTCATGCCCAGCGTACAGCCCCAGGATAGGACACTGAATGCGCTGCACCAGATCCAAGGGATTGGGATTGCCACCATAGTAGGGGTTGACGGCATCTACCTTCTCGCTATTCACGGCCGTTAGCAGCGCAAGACCACCGCCCATGCAGTACCCGATGACCCCCACCTTGCCGTTGGAGACACGCTGCCCCTTGATGTGGTCAACGGCAGCAACGAGCTCCTTGACAGCCCGCTCTCGGTCAAGAGCGCGGGTCAGCTTCATGGCCTCCTGGGGATCGGCAGTGACAGTACCGTGGTAGATGTCGGGAGCCAAGGCGTAGTATCCTTCTCGAGCAAAACGCTCGGTGACATCTTTGATGTGAGAATCCAGCCCCCACCATTCTATGATAACCACTACCCCAGGGAAGCGGCCTGCCCCACCTGGCCTCGCCTCGTAGCCCGCAACCTTCCCGCCATTTATCTTGTAATCAATCATTCTTGCCTGTATCCGCTGTGCCATAACGCCTCCTTTGCAAAAAAGAACCTTAACATACCTACGATTAGGATTATAGCATGTGCAGAGTGGCCTTTAGCAAGACTTCGGTATTTGGTTCAACTCGTATTCCATAACCTTAGGGACAACCAGCCTTGCACATAAATCACTCTGTCACTGCGAGGGAAGCGAAGCAATCTCCCTCGTCTGAGATTGCCACGTCGCTACGCTCCTCGCAATGACAGGCGAAAAATGGACTTTTTGCGCAAGGCTGGGATAACCCCCGTCTCTTGCTCGAGACCTCTAAGAGAAGGGTGCTTGCTTATTCTATTCCTAGCTCTTTCTTAGTCTCCCTAACAGCCGTCACAGTGACCTGAAGCTTGGCGATAGCCTCCTCATCAGTGCGGGTTTTCAGGCCGCAGTCGGGGTCAATATAGAGGCGTTCCGGTGGAAATACCTCCAGACCCAAACGAATCCCCCTCTTGACATGGTCCACCGTTTCAATCACATGGTTATGCACATCAACCACTCCCATAGAGAGATACTTATCGGAGGAGTTTCCTTTTAATAGCTTTAACAGTTCGTAGTTACTGTTGGCCATCTCCAGGTCCAGCATGTCCACGGGGAGGCGTATCAACTGGTCAAAGACAGAAGCGAAGTCGCCGTAACACACATGAGTAATTGTAAATGCTCTCAGCCCTTTAGTCACAATGCCCAGGGCTCTGGCAGCCAACTCCATCTCGTCAGGCCTAGTAGATACCGCAGGCTCGTCTATCTGTATGTATTCAGCTCCGGCCCTTTCCAAATCCAAAGCCTCCTCGTGAACAGACCTGGCCAGGTCTATAATAAAAGCCTCTCTGCTAGGGTAGTATTCGTTAAAAGACCAGTCGGCCATGGTATAGGGGCCGGTAAGCATCCCTTTTACTGGCTTGTCAGTTAGGCTCTGAGCGTATTGCCACCATTCTACAGATACTGGCCTGCTTCGGCCCACAGGGGCCACGGCTATGGGCTTACGATAGTAACGATTGCCGTAGGAGCGCACCAGGCCACTTATGGCGAATCCTTCCATGTTCTCCGAGAAATAGGTGACCATATCACCCCTATACATCTCTCCATCAACCAGAACGTCCATTCCTAGATCCTCTTGAACTTTTATCCAATGGGCGGTGGCCCTCTTCTCCAGCTCTTGCAAATCCTTATTGTCCAGCTTGCCTCTAGCAACCTGATTACGTGCCTTCAATAGATAATCGGGTTTAGGGTAGCTGCCCACCGCTGTAGTTAAGAGTCCTCTTGTCACGAAAGTAGCTCCTTTGCCCTGGCAGCTGCCTCTACCATACGCACCAACTTACTGTAGGCATTGGACCTGGGCAAGAACTCCAGGCCACAACTGGGATTGATATGCAGGCGATTCAAAGAGACGTGCTTTGAAGCGCGCTCAATCGCCTCTATGATCTTCTCCACCGTCTCCAACTTGGTGTTTCTAGCATCGATAATTCCAAGACCCAACTCTTTGTCCGTAGGGAAATCTTTAAGAAATGCCCAGTTGCGTGTGCCCACAACAAAGTCTAGACCCAAAATATGGACTGGCAGCTCGAAGAACCCCGGATGCAGGTCGCTAATGTCGCCAAAATAGGTGTATAGCGCAGTCTTGGAGGAGACGCCTCTGATCAATACGTTCATAGCCTCCTGAAACAGAGGAAAATCTCCCTTATTATTAAGAATTGCAGGCTCATCGAACTGAATAACAGAAGCTCCCGCCTGTGCCAGAGCTTTGGCCTCTTGATTTAAGATGTCGGCAAGGCTCATCACCAGGGACTTGAAATCATTATAAAAGGGCCCTTTTGAGAGTTTAGCCAGGGTGTATGGCCCTGTGATTACCGCCTTCACAGGCTTGGAGCTAATAGAGGCGGCAAAACGATAGTCCCGTAGACTTATGGGGCCTTGCCACTGAAGTCGCTCCTCGGCTATAGGCTGGCGGTAATAGGTATTGGTGTCGAAGTAGCGAATGAGACCAGTAATTCGAAAGCCCTGGATTTTGCCCGCAAAATAGGTCTGCCCATCCTCCCAACGAATCTGCCCATCGGTTATCATATCCAGGCCCGCCTCAAGTTGCTCCTCTATTACCCCCTTGGTGACCTCGTCTTCTATCCGATGAAGCTCCTCTTCCGTAATTTGCCCTGAATCAAATCGAGATATAGCGGAGCGCAGGTTAGGACTCTGGGCGTCCACACCAATCTTTGGATAGTTCCCAACCACAGTGGCTATCAAGAAACATGCTCCTTTCCCAATGCTCGCAGGAATAGAACCACGATTCAACGCGCTCTGCCGAATACATCCTTAATAAGAGATCACAAAAGCGATATCACTTTCTCGGAAGGTATTGGGGTGTCTCCAACGCTAACACCGGATATAGATAGAATAAACTCGGCCACCATCAATGAAATCTACAGTTCCAGATTCTCTCATCATGATATAACCATTTTAATCAACCTATAACAGCCACGCAACTAGGAAGCGCCGATTCTCATTGCAACATACTGGGATGAGAGAAGATGAGCCTTGTTAAGCTAGTCAGGAAGAGAGCTATCTATAATCGGAAACCAACTTTGAGATAATATCAGCCTGCTACTATAGGTGTTATTAGTTACCTACCAGGCACAAAAAGCAGAGAAGAAAGGCTCACGACTCGGCCCGAAAGGAGAGGGGGTCTTCGTTTAGCGTTAAAGCCGCCAGAGCTTCTTGAGCAGCTTCCTCTAATGCCTGTTCTCCCAGCTTTAGGCATCGCTGCAGCGCCCTCTTGGCCAGAGGCCCTCCAATCTGACCCAAAGCCTCAACAGCCGCCAACTGAACCTTAGTGTCATCGTCTTCCAGAAGGTTTATCAGGTATGGCACTGCCGCCTCATCTCCCAACATCCCGCAGGCAACGGCAGATGCGTAACGCATTGCAGAGTCATGGCTGTCCATCTCCTCGAGTATTCGCGGGAGCCAGCTAATATCGCTGCTCCTTCCCATGGCATATATTGCGCTATACTTCATCCCAGGCTCTTGACTTAAGTAAGCCTGTTCTATCTCTGCCTTGATCTCTGGCAAGTGAACCCCTGAGATAGTTTCGATAACTCTTCTCCTTACCTCAGTGGATTCCGCCGGGTTTCTCAGCACCTCAAAAAGGGCTTGTATGATTCTATTACCATCCCGCGACAAGAGTTTCTTCTCCTCGGCAAGGGTGGTGAATTTGCCCAGGGCTAAAGCTGCCGCTGCCCTCACCTTTTCTGAGGGATCTCTCCTGAGAAGAGAGATCAGGGGTATGATAAGAGCGCGGTCGTCACACTCCCACAAGCCCTCTACCGCCTTCTCTCTGACCTCTTCGCTACCGTCTTTCAAGGAGGTCCAAAAGACGGCATTAAAGTCCAACTCTGGATTCTCTTCTGCCATTTCGATGAGTTTAGAGAGCACGTGGGTCTTTCTCTCTAGCGGAAACTTGGCCCAAGCCTGATTAAATAAGAAAAGCTCTTGCTGAGACAGACCAGAGAGCTGAACCAACCCTGTATGCTTTACGGGCTGCTCACCGTTTTCTATCTTCTCAAGATACTTCTCCAAAGTCACGGCAACAGGCTCCCAACAATGTATGCTACAGCCAACGGGTTGCTTTTCAATCTGCCCCCAATAGTTGAGCAACCCTGGGCGATGAAAGCTGCTTCGTCTATCATGTCATTCCAACAGTGGCAAAGCAGTTATAGTATCTTTGACTCGCCAACTGCTTTGGTCCTCGTCGAATAATAAACAGGCTCACGATATTCGTGTTATACGTTAAGCTATCGACACTTGCCAAGCCATTAACCCTAGTGCCTCACTTTTCTAGTTGGAGGTAGCCACAGATATCTTCCCACAGTAGATATGCGGGGCCTTCAAGTATCCCCAAACCCACTTAGCCTCGCTACCCACGCCTCTTAGATCATTCAATATCTCATATACATTACCAGAGACCATAGTATTTTTCACTCGCCCCACTATTCTGCCCTTTTCTATTTTATACCCTAGAAGCACGTTGGCCTTAAAGTCTCCTCCCAGGATATTACTCTGACCTGCTCCCAGGAGTCTATCTATTATTATGCCCTCCTTAACGTCGGAAAGCATATCTTTATATGCAACGTCGCCTTCCCCGACCAATATTACGCTAGAGGAGGGGGCGGGTAGCGACCCCAAAGAACGAGATGCGCTTCCCGTGCTGGCTTTCCTGGCTTGGCCAGCCGTCTGCAGGTCGTAGAGAAAATTGGAGAGAACGCCCTTATTTATCAGGGGAAGAGGGCGGCTAGGAACACCCTCATCGTCGCAGAGGCGACTTCCTGAAGCATAAGGAGTGGTAGGGTCGTCCCATAAAGAAAACCCTTCAGCTAATACTCGCTGTCCCAATTTACCCTCCAGGGGAGAGGCACCCTGCAGGAGCGTCTTACCGTTCAAGGCAGCCATCAGCGGCCAGACCAGTATGCTGGCTACCCCTCGGGGAGTGAATATAATCGGCACATCTCCTGAAGGGGCAGTCACTATCTCTTGGCCTAATTCCAGCTGCTCCAAAACATCGGAGATTATCGGCGCCAAGTCTTTGTTAAGGCGGCAGGATGCTCTACCTTCTCCTACAAAAAGCATATCCGTATCACGGATAAGGCTTCCCTCCACGCTGACGCCGAAGCTAGTCTTTTTGTAGGAGACATCGCAACCTCTGGAATTAATCAAGCGCATCTTTCCTAGCGACTTGCCGATTCTGGCTTCACACAGCACCTCTGAGAAACGGGAACGGATCCCGTCTATGAGGGACTGGCCTAGCTGAACCATGTCATCGAAGGATATGGACTCTACCTGTGGGTCATACACATCTACGTGAGGATATGATTGAGTAGAGGGCATCTCCAGTTTGGCTTCGGCCCCGAAGGGCACCGTCTCCAGAACCCTGGCTATCAAACCATCTACATCTTCCGTGTTATTGGTAGAAGAATGCCCCAGACGGCCGTTCTTGATAATGCGCAGGGCCAACCCAGAGGTATCTCTGTTTTCCAGGGATTTCAGGCGGTTGGCTTCAAAGAGCACAGGGGTGTCCTGCCGAGACACCCAGTAAACCTCGGCCTCGTCTGCTACCTCCGCCGCCCTGGCTAATAACTTCTCCAAGGGTTAGCTACCTCCTACCAGGCAGTTACGTATTCTTATGTGAGGGCTACCGTTGCTTACCGGCAGAGGGAACTGCCCCCCCTTGCCACAACCTCCACCCTGATTGAAGCTTAGGTCGTTGGCTACTGCATCCAGATTATGTAGCGTGGAAAAGAGATTGCCCGAGAGCATTACAGACCGTACGGTTTCGGCAATTCTCCCATTGCGTATCCGGTAGCTTTCTCCTGAAGAGAAGGTAAACATCTCCATGCTGGTCATCCCTCCAAACCAGTTGGCAGCATAGATCCCGTCCTTCACCTCGGCAAGAAGGTCATCAAGGGAGGCCTCTCCAGGCTCGATAAAGGTGTTGGTCATCCGCACAATGGGTGGGAAGTTGTAGCTTATAGCCCGGGCATTACCCGTGGGGGATTCACCCATTTTAGCAGCCGTCTCCCTGGAGTGGAGCCTTCCTACTAATACCCCTTCTCTAATAAGATAGGTATGAGAGGAGGGTACCCCTTCGCTATCGTACATGTAGCTACCGCGCAGACCAGGAATAGCAGCGCCGTCAATCACATTAAGATGAGGCCCGCCGAATCTTTTCCCTAGCAACATGATGTCCTTCAAGCGCTGGTCTTCGTAAACATGGTCAGCTTCAGAAAGGTGACCAAAGGCCTCATGAATGAAAACTCCTGCCAGGACAGGGTCAAGGATGACAGTGTACTCACCTCCTTGAATCTGAGGAGCTTTAAGAAGGTTAACGGCTTTACGGGCTATCTCTTCAGCCTCCTTATGTAGCCCTTCAATGGAGCCGTAATCTCCATTGCTTCCCAGGCTTAGGCTAGTCTGTTGTACGTCTCCTCCGTCTCGGGCCACGGCAGAAATATGAAGAACGACATCCACGCTCTCCTGCTCGATGTAAGCGCCTTCTGAATTGCCAAAATAGATGTGCTTTCGACCGTCGCCGTAGCTTGTAGAGGAGGTCTGGATGCCAGGCACGCTCCAAAGGGCATCACAGTACTGGTCCGTAAGGGCCTTCTTTTCCGCCAAAGGAATGCGCCCGGGGTCTTTTGTTACCTCCGGGGGCACTACGGCTACTACGGTCTCTATGGGTACCAGTTGGGTCTTCTCCTTTCCCACCATTCGTGCCTGTTGCACCGCTTGGGATACCTTATCCCTTAGATTGGAGAGATCATTAAAGCAGGCGAATCCCCACCCTCCCTTGAATGCCGCGCGAACATTACCCCCACGACCGGAGGTAATGGCTATGTCCTCCAACTCCCTTCCTCTGTACCCAATGTGGGTGGACTGACTCTCCTCTATCCGAATTTCGATATAATCGGCGCGATGGCCTTTCAGCGCATTCTCTATAAGCTCTCTCATATCAAATAGTCCTATTAGTCTTTGGCCAATTATAGCACACGATTCCTCTTTGAAAAGATACGGTTTGCACACTTCACAGCTGATATATGAAGTAGCATATTGGCTCCTAATAACCTAGTTAATCAGTAGGCACAATTAAATGACTTATTAGAGCATCTTTTTGTTAACCCTATTTGCACCAAATGGCAGTTTTCCCCCTCCGTATATTTCTGGTAAGATATGGGCTATATTGTAGTCTTTGTGGTCTATTTTTGGTTCCTCAGGAGACACGATTCATGGAAACTATGCAGGTCAAGGTCAGCCGTAGAGACTTAGTAGGCAAGAAGGTGAACACTCTTCGCCGCCACGGGATCATACCTATTCATCTATATGGGGGGGACAACCAGCCGGTTAATCTGCAAGGCGATGCTAAATTCCTTCAAAAGGTGATAGTCCAGGCAGGAAAGAATATCCTGGTGTCTTTGGAGATAGAGGGTAATAAGGATCAGAACATCGCCTTCATACGAGAGGTCCAAAGGCATCCTGTGACCGGGAATCTCCTTCATGTGGACTTTCTTCGCATAGATGTAGCGGAGAAGATAGAGACGGATGTTCGCCTGGTTATCGTTGGCGAACCACCCGCGGTGCGTAGCTTGCACGGGTTCCTGTTTCAGGGTTTGCACAGCCTAAGGATCGAATGCCTGCCCACAGAGATACCAGAATCCATAGAAGTAAACGTTTCCGGGTTAGACGATTTTGAAAAGTCAATAAGGGTGAGAGACCTTTCGGTAAACCCCAGAGTTGCCGTTCTAACTGATCCTGAGGAGCTGGTTGCCAAGGTGAATCCACCCAGGTTGGCCGAGGTAGAAGCAGCGGCCGCTCCCAAGGAGGAAGAGGAGGCCGCAACGGAAGAGGTCAAGGAGAAGCCAGAGGATTAGCAGGTGCACGAGGAGTTGGCTCGACGACCCCCGCTCATGGTTGGTTAAGCTCGGCATCATATGTTAGCTTGGGACAGATATCTAGCTCAGCTTGCCAGATTTTGGAAAGCTTGGCTTAAGAGCGTCAGGGGTACCCTTGCAGGAACATAGGTCCCCACAGTATATTCACCTAACAGTTCGAATCCAAAATGGCCCACCATTTACTGGCATTTGTGAAGATCGTGACAGCAATCCAAGTTCCCAGAGTGGACCGCTATATGGGAATACTTCGGCAAACCAAGCGGATGGACTCCCGGGGAGATGCAGAATGTCAGATAGCCTGCTAAAGAATGTCGTTGTCACCTTTGATTTGCCGTTTGTTTTGCGGCTCATTGACTCCGTACATTTAGACTCTAGGCCCACCGATTATCAAGACTACATTTTTCCGCTAGGCGGTGTGCCTGCGATGCTCAGGTTTGAAAAGAAAGTCAGGTCTTTGCCTGGCATTCAAGTCGCTATAGAAGATCGAAGAGGTGTTTTGACTTACTCAGTGGTGCAGGTTTGGTTCGACCAGCAATTCTTTAAAGTTAATGAGGTGCAGACCAACTATCAAGTGCACACTGAACTTCTCAAGCAGGCGGCCATAACCTACGTAAACCGCTTCCTTGACCTATACCGTGATATTACCGGTTGCTATTGGATAAGGCCCGTCCACGAGGAGGAAGTACCCATATTCCATATGCTGGGGATACGAGGGGACAGTACCCGGATTCCTTTCGCATACAGCACAGTTGGAACCGGTGTTGGACTGGGATCGCAATTACCATCGGCTCAAGATAATCAACTTCGCGCACAGCTGGTTTCGGGAGAAGTTCCTGACCCGCTCCAACGACTTGCATTTGTGATTTCGGATCTAATGACCGGGGAGGACTACTGGTCTGCCGCACTCGCAATCGAGATCCTATTTGAAGCGAAAGTTGCTCGGATGCTTCGAGTCGCGTTTCAAACCGAACTCTTATCAGAGGGCCAAATTGATCGAAAGTTCGTCCGCAGTGATGGTAACCCGATGTCGATAACTAACTTACTTACCACGTACATAGCTCAGTTGACCGGCAGTAAATTGGACACCAATAGCCCGATTGTCTGGACGTATCAGGGAATGGTGCACCAAAGCGCGCGACCTCAGGAACGACATTGCTCATGGCAAGATCATAAATGTTTCCCGAGCACAGGCCCTCGACGCCATACACGCCGTGAAAGGTTTTTTGGATCAGCTAGAGCCTCTACTACCAGATAGGAACATGACTCGGATTGCCTTATGAGGGTATCCCTTTTACCGATCCCGTACAGGGGTTAATGAACTGTTGGCAGATGGTGGGGATGAGGCCAACAAATGCCCCAGACTGGGCACCATGTCTGGCCTAATAAAGTTCGACTACTGTCCCCAGAGGCACACCACTAGAAGCTATTCGGAACAGCGTTTTCTACCCCCGCCTGAAGGCGGGGGCATCCATGCCCCACCCTTCAGGGTGGGGTCTAAGAGGGAATTTCCGAACAGCCACCACTAGGGAGTCGAACCGAGGCTGCACTCTACAGGTGTATATGAGCTTGTTGAAGACAAAGCTCATCATGAACAGCAAGAGCCGTATCGTCATCTATCGCCGCGTTAGATACCACCCCACTGCGGGAACAGATACTACGAGTCCAATCCCAATTACGATAGCACCGTAATTTCCCAAGGACGTCTCAGCCAATAGTGTGAATATCCCTCCCAGTCCACCTCCCACCACGACGACAAACAGGGCTGCTCCCAGGGGAATTGATAACGGTAAGAGCCACCGCTCCATAAGAATCCTCCTAACTGTCTCTAGCTTGCGAAAGGTTGGAAAGACCCGTCTGCTGAGCCTCGCGCCGCTCCTCACCACCGAACCATTTGAAGAAGGTTATTGTTATAGCCAGCATGAATGCGACGGCGCTGACCAGCTTCATGATAACGCCTCCCATCTGCTGGTCGGCCACAGCAGAGATGTTCCCCACCTGGGTGCCGGAGTAAACAGAGTATATCAGGTGGTCTGAGAAGGTCAGAATGGCAAACAGAGGGGTTTGAACGATGGCTAGAAGAAAGAGGTAGACCATCTGAGCAGGGTAGGAGAGGCGGCGAATCTCCGGCATGGGGCTGAGAATTGGCCACCACACCAGGACGCTGGTGATCATTAGAGACACATGCTGTATCTCGTGTACGAAAACGTTGCGCAGGGTTGCATTGTAAAAGATGGGGAAGTGCCACATGATTAAGACCAGATTGAATAGGATGAAGGCTCGCATGGGATGAGCTAACCACCGCAGCAGTCGCTTCGCGGATAGGAGCCGTAAACAAGGGCGCAGCAACCACGAGGGAGTCCCAAGTAATAGCAGAGGGGGCATCAACACCACTAGCATCATATGCTGTACCATATGGGCGCTGAAGAGAGAGTCTGCCAGTTCGTGTATTGGCGAGAAGAGGGCCAAAAAGATCAACAGGACGCCGGCAGAAAAGGCGACGACCTGGCGGCTTTCGACCGTCTCAGCCCAACCGAAGTGACGCCGCAGGGGGCCAATACCTACAAGATAGCCCTGATAGAAGAGAATCAAGGGTATGATCCCCTCTATGTGCCAGTGCCAGCCATGAACCAGATACTCCATATCCCCTCAGCAAAAACAGGAGATGTGCCCCGTGAAACCCTACAGCTCGTCTCCCAAATACTCACAGTGCTTTCCTGACTGACACCCACCTGCCCTAGCCCCGAATAAAAACCTGGAACAGAGCCATTAGCGCCACCATCACCGCGGCTGCCAGCAGTAGTCCTCCCACAAAGAGCCAAGAGAAAAGGCGGCTATCGAAGCGGAGGCGCATATAGAACATGGCCACCAGGGCGAATTTGACCGCCGAAAGCACCAGGAAAATGGGGATAAAAGCTCCCCGCAGGGCCTGTACGTAGAAGATGCCCACCTCCACCGCCGTTATGAAGCCTAGCAGAAGACCCACCTTCACGTAAGTGAGGGGAGGCGGATAAGCCCGTTCCTTATCTTGTGGCGCTTTAGTCTGCATGAACTTACCTCTCTAGGGATTGGTTCTAATTAGCCTAAACTTACACCGAGAAGATAAATCACCGTAAAAATGACGATCCACACCACGTCAACAAAGTGCCAATATAGGGCAGCAATATCCACCATCAAGCTGTTCTGGGGATTGACTCGCCCCCGCAAAGACCCCGCAAATAGGGAAACCAGCCAGATAACACCTACCGTCACGTGGGCGCCGTGAAAGCCTGTCAGGGTAAAGAAGGTAGAACCAAACAGGTTGGTGCGAGGTGTCAGTCCCTCATGGACGAAGGCGTTGAACTCATAGACCTGGAATCCCAGAAAGGTGCTACCCATGATGGCACAGGCCAGGATCCAGATACGGAATGCCCTCATGTCCCCGCGCTCAATGGCGGTTACCGCAAGGACCATCATCAGGCTACTAGCCAGCAATACAAAGGTGCTGACGGAGGTAACCGGGATCTCCAGGATATCCTTGGGAAAAGGTCCCACCACGCTCTGGCCCTGATAGACCAGGTAGGTGGCAATAAGGGAGCCAAAGAAAAGGCACTCCGATCCCAGGAATGTCCATATGAGCAACTTCCTATGGTCGAGCCCGGTAGTAGTTTCCGGCTCTGCAACGTGACCTATTGATGGCGAATGCTGCATCAACTCTGTTCCTCCCGCTGGGGTTTAATGCTTCTCTGGCGCAACGGGTGGTTCTAACGTCCATCCGTAAATAGCTACCAAGGATGTGAACACGCCAATGAAAACAAATGCCAGGTTGTATATCATCCCGAAGGCGGCAATGGTTAAGCCTAGCGCTATCAGCAAGGGCATTATCGAGGGGCTGGGGATGTGAATGCCCTGATGTTCCCCGGCGCCTTCCCCGTGACCCTGGGAACCATACGATGAACCGTGCCGCGGCTGGCTACTATGGCCATCACCGTCTCCATTGGCGGAGCCACCTGCTACCGGGGCCAATTTACGGTGCTGTTTCTCTTCCCAGTAGGAGTCTCTGCCGTGCACTATAGGTATCCTGTCGAAGTTGTGAAGAGGCGGCGGCGAAGGGATAGACCATTCCAGGGTTCTGCCGTCCCAGGGATCGTTGCCTGCTGCCTCCCCGTGGCGAATGCTGCGGAAGAAATTATACAAGAAAACCAACAGGGAGAGCATCAACACAAAGGCTCCAATAGTGGACATCAGATTATACGCGCCCACTTCGAGGCTCGCCGGATAGGTGTAGATGCGCCGAGGCATTCCCAGAAGACCCGAAATATGCATGGGGAAGAAGGTGACGTTGAATCCAATAAAGGTAAGCCAGAAGTGCAGTTTGCCCCAACCTTCGCTAAGGAGACGTCCCGAGGCCTTTGGGAACCAGTAATAGATACCAGAAAAAACGGCGAAGATAGCGCCGCCGAACAGCACATAATGGATATGGGCAACGATGAAATAGGTGTCCTGCTGCTGAGCGTCTGACGGTGGTACAGAATGCATTATCCCGCTCAGGCCGCCAATGATGAACATGGCGATGAATCCCACGGCGAAGAGCATCGCCGTCTTGAATTCGACGCTGCCTCGCCACATGGTAGCCATCCAGTTGAAGATTTTTACGCCTGTAGGCACTGCTATGGCCATGGTGGTCAGCGCGAAGACCGAGTTGGCTACAGGCCCCAGGCCGACGGTGAACATGTGATGGCTCCAGACCATCCACCCCATGAAGCCTATGGTAATGCCTGAAAACACCACCACCGGGTAGCCGAAGAGGGGTTTACGCGAGTAGGTCGGTAGTACCTCGGAGACGATGCCCATTGCCGGCAGTATTAGTATATAGACCTCCGGGTGGCCAAAGACCCAGAACAGATGCTGCCAGAGCAGTGGATCTCCCCCGGCCCCCGGCATGAAGAAGTTGGTGCCGAACTTGCGGTCGAACATCAACTCAATCAGGGCAACGGTGATGACGGGAAAAGCTGTGACGATCAGGAAGGAGGTAACCAGGGTCATCCACACAAACACAGGCATGCGCATGAGTGACATGCCCGGAGCGCGCATATTGATGATGGTGACGATGAAGTTAAAGGCGGCAGCCAGGGAGGCTACACCCAGGAGAAGCAAGCCCAGCACCCAGAAGTCTATGCCGTGCCCCAAATTGAAAGGCTTCTCTGTAATGTTAGCGTAGCTGAACCATCCGGCGTTGGGCGATCCGCCCA
>JACQTT010000053.1 GCA_016210665.1 Chloroflexota bacterium
GGGTCAGGGGGGTGGTCGTCCCGACCAGTCGGGATTCAGCACCCTTCTAGGAAGCCAGGTCGATGTTCGTGCTATTAGGCAATGGTGCGCAGGGAGATGGCTTTCTTCAGGAGGCTCCCCACCTGGGTAGTTCTCAAAGGGCGACGGCGACCCGATCCCTATATGGCCGTATAGGTATCGATTTAGGATCGCTTCTTTGATATCGCCAATCTGCCTGGAGTCGCACTGTCGCCTCCATTCGATAGCACTTATTCTGAGTTAATTCGCTCTTGACATGCGCCGTGGAGCAATCTAAAATAGTTCGGTTTATGTTAAATCGACTATTTAATGCACCTAAGGCACGGGCGGTGGACCATTCGCTTTAACGTTTCTCAGTTACTCAAAGAGCCTCCTGGTTCCGCGCGGACTTACAAAGTATCCGAATCCCTCCCTGCTTTAGAGGTGAATAGTTCGAATGAGGCGCATGGCACTGTAAATCTGGTGCGTACTGATAAAGGCATTTGGGTGACGGCTAAACTCGATTGTCAAGCACTTTGCAGTTGCAGCAGGTGCCTGTCCAGCTTCCCCCAGCCCCTAAAAATAGTTATAGAGGAGGAGTTTTTCCCCACTGTGGACGTTGTATCTGGCGCTGCTTTGAATACATCGGGGCTGGACCAGGAGGATTTTACCATAGATGAAAACCATCTGTTAGACTTGACCGAGGCTCTGAGGCAATATACTATAGTTGCCGTGCCAATGAAGCCATTGTGTAAAGAAGATTGCGCCGGCATATGTCCGGCTTGCGGTACTAATCTGAATCAAAGGGCATGCAATTGTGATAAATCCCTACAGGATAGACGCTGGAGACCACTCTTTGAGCTTCTCTCGATAGAGAAACGCAGTTAAACGGAAGAGGAAACTATGCCACCGCTACCGAAGAAAAAGCACTCGAGTTCAAGGCAGGGGGGAAGGTCCAGCCATTTTGCGCTGAAAGCGACCTCTTTGTCCTCCTGTCCGCAATGTCATCAACCCAAGCTACCTCACAGAGTTTGTACCAACTGCGGCTACTACAAGAAACGGGAGGCCGTAATAATACAGAAAGAGACCAAAGCTTAAGAAGTGGCGATTAGGCACTATTTAGGAGTTAAAGATGTTACTTAGACCTGAAAACAGCGCGGTGAATACCTCATTAGCCTACCTCTTTCCAGGGCAGGGGTCTCAGGCAGTAGGGATCGGCCTGCAGCTATATCAGCAATCTCCCTCTGCCAAGGCGGTACTACAGGAGGTGGATGAAGCGCTGAAGACGCCTCTGACCAAGATAATGTTTGAGGGTCCTGAGGAGGAGCTTAAGAATACGATTAATGCACAACCTGCTATATTGGCCGTGAGTCTAGCTTGTGTAAGAGCTATGGAGGAGACGTTGGGTCCGGGAGGTGTTTCTCATCCCTGTCTGCTGGCAGGACATAGCCTGGGTGAATACACGGCTCTAGCGGTATCAGGCGTACTGAATATAAGCGATACTGCACGCCTGGTAAGGGAGCGTGGTCGGCTTATGCAGGAGGCCTGCGAGAAGAAACCCGGCATAATGGCTGCTGTCCTGGGTCTTGATGAGATCACCTTGGAGGAGATCTGTCGTCAGACTAATACCTATATCTCTAACATAAACTCTGATGACCAGATAGTAATAAGCGGAGAGCGGGTTGCCATGGTCCGCGCCTTGGACATGGCGACAGCCCGAGGAGCCAAGAGAGTCATTCCTCTTCAAGTTAGCGGTGCCTTTCATTCCAGCCTTATGGAGCCTGCCAGGGAGGGACTGGTGGAAGCGATATCATCTCTGGAGTTCCAGGATCCCCAGATTCCTATCGTGGCTAACTGCACTGGTCAGCCCCTTACCACAGCCAGATCCATTAAGGAGGAGTTGATCAGCCAGATATGTAGCTGTGTCCAGTGGAAGAGGTCTATAAAATATATGGTCAGTTCTGGGGTTTCCAGCTTCCTTGAAGTGGGGCCAGGAAAGGTTCTCTCGGGTCTGGTGAAACGGATAAATCAAGATGCAAGAGTTGCAAGTGTAAGCGATATGACCTCTATATTGAGTTTGTCATCTCTTTAACAAAGTATGCTAGTAGGCCGGAAATGGGTGGTGGTAAGGTAGTCAACAGTCGAAGGAGAGCTCGCATAGTGGCTCTCCAGGTATTGTATGAGCATGATGCTGTAGGGCATCCATGGATATCCTGTTTGGAGCGCCTAGTGGTGGAGAACTCCCTCTCACAGGATGCGGCCTCCTTCGTTAAAGAGGTAGTCCAAGGAGTGCTTAGCAAACATCAACAGATTGATAGCACCATCGAGAGATTTGCCACTAACTGGCCGTTGAGTCAGCTGGCCATTATCGATAGAAACCTGCTCAGGATGGCGATATATGAGTTAATGTGGAGCGAAAATACTCCTCCCAGGGCTGCCATCAACGAGGCGGTGGAACTGGCAAAGCTCTTTGGAAGCGAGAATTCTCCAAGATTCATTAACGGTGTTCTCGGTTCCATTATGGATTCCACCGCAGGCCTTAGAGCTAAGGGCTAGATCAAGACTTGGTGGGAAATGATAGCGTAGCAGATAGAGAGAATTCTTCAAGATGACAAAACTTACATTAAGGAGGTCTCAGCTTGGCAACAGTCTATGAAAGGGTCAAGCGGATTGTGGTGGATCGTCTGGGTGTAGAGGAGAGTGCCGTAGTTCCAGCCGCTTCTTTTACTGAGGACCTCAATGCCGACTCGTTGGACCTGGTTGAGCTGATTATGGCGTTTGAAGAGGAGTTCAGTAGCGAGGGTAAGAGCCTGGAAATCTCGGATCAGGATGCAGAGAGGATTGTTACAGTGCAAGAGGCTATCAACTACCTGAAAGAAAAGGGGATTCAAGACACATAGCGATCAAGCCTAATGGAACTCCTGGGTCTAACGGGCATACCAAGAAGGTATGCCCGTTCCTTTTGGCCGCTAAATTGACGCCCTATATTCCTCGTGCTAAGATGCCTTAAGCTGCTAGTGTCCCGTAACTGAAGTTCGCCGCAAATGTCATTGCGAGCCCCGATGAAATCGGGGCGTGGCAATCCGGCGGCTGGGGGTCACCCCTCCTCCAGATTGCTTCGTCGTCCTTCCCAGGAAGGATTCCTCGCAATGACAATATTCATAAATGTATTTCAGGTACACCACATTAGGAAACGTATATAGCATGTCAGAGTTTGACGATCTCGTCAGAAACATTACTACATGCGAGCTTTGCATCCTGAGCAAAAGCCGTACCAGGGCCGTCCCTGGCGAGGGGTCTATGACTCCATCAGTAATGTTTATCGGCGAAGGCCCCGGTTACCACGAGGATCAACAGGGGAGGCCCTTTGTAGGAGCAGCTGGTCAGTTCCTGAGCCAGCTGCTTGCCTCTATAGGTATGAGCCGTGGAGATATATACATAACGAATATGGTCAAGTGTCGCGCTCCCAATAATCGTGATCCGCTTCCAGGGGAGATAGAGGCCTGTCGCCTTTATTTGGATAAACAGATCGAGCTACTTAAGCCCAAGATTATCGTCACTCTGGGGCGGCATTCCCTGGCCAGATTCTTTCCCAGAGAGACTATTAGTAAAGCCAGGGGAAAGCCCAGAAGATGGAACGGCATCATCATTTACCCGATGTATCATCCGGCGGCTGCGCTTCACCAGCAGAGCCTTCGCCATGTCATTGAGGAAGACATCAAGCTCCTTCCTCGGCTCCTACAAGAAGCCGAAAATCCACCTCCCAAGGAGGAGCCTGGTCCCCATCAACTTAACATGTTTTAAGCCAGAGGTTGTTGGGCTCTGTTGACGACCCTCTACACCGCAGGCTGAAGGCTGCGGCATCAACCTAATCTTTTATACTATGCCCTTTAGGGCGAAGTAGGAAATCAACAAAGCCACTAAGGCCAAGGCATACCTTGGCTCAACCTCGAGAAGCATATAGCGCAATTTGTATCCATAAACCCTTGACTTTATGTTACATAACTACCATTGTATTATTAAATACCTTGATTAAGAGATGCCTCGCGGGTTGAACTCCTCATGAGAAATCTTGGACCATACTCAAGGGCTGAGCGGTTTTTAGAGGCATCTCTCTTCGATGAATTCGACAGAAGCAGATGGCTTATTAGGTAGATCCGCATGGTTAGGCTGAAGGGACAGGACATCCGAGAGGCATCTCAAAACGGGTCTGGCAGCAAAAAATCCACGACCAAAGGAATGCCGAGAGATTTTCGGCTTTTGTCTCTTGTTTCCTCTCCTTGGCAGCGCAGGGAAATCCTCTTCGCATTAATCTTGATAGCCCTCTTTCTCTGGCATGAACCTATCTTTGCCCCTTTTCTATCCTCACGAGATATTCTAATCAGTTCTCTAGGATGGGGAATAACTTTAGGAGCTCTCTGGGCGGCTCTCTTTCTTCGAGCAATCCTGAAGCATCGTTGGCGCGTAATTCACAGATGGAGGGTATGGCTGGGCACCCTTGGTCTTCTTATGGTAGCTCTGGGGATCCTCTCCTTTTTTAGGGCGCCCTCTGGCATCTTCTATGATATCACCTTCGGTGGCAAGATAGGTCAGGCTATCACTGGATCCTATCTTGAGTCTGGAGTCTCGCGTATCGTCCTGATATTCGTGGCCTCTGCCTGGATAATCGCCCCCGGGCCCTCTAAAGCCGTTACCTTGGGCATAATACGAGGCCTGGTTCTGTCTTACGCCTATGGAGTGATCGTGTGGAGCAATCTAATCCAGGCAATAAAGTCTGGCTATGCTCAGTTCCCGATCCACAGGTTTCTAGCCCATGGCATCCGCTTTATAGGGAGCGCTTTTGGCAGGTTAATCGGGAGGAAGCCTGCCAGCGAGACGAAGGATCAGTTGACTGCCGAGACAGACGCCGCCTCCGGCGAGGATGATGGATCACCTCATTTACAACAGGCCCTTGACCAGCTCCTTGTAGATACCCAGGGAGGTAAGCATCTTGAAGAGACGCCAAAACATCCTGTACAACAGGCCCTTGACCAGCTCCTTGTAGATACCCAGGGAGCCAAGCATCTTGAAGCGATGTCGGAGCCTCCTGGAACAGATCTCTCCATCTCGATGAAGAGAGAGCGTAAACTTCCAGGGCTCACCGCTATCTGGAGGCAACCCCAGGAGCCGAAACAAACTGTGAACGCCATGGAGTCAGGTGGAAACGGTTGGCGACTTCCCCTTTTGAATATTCTTCATACTTCTCCCGAAGGAGGTATCTCAGAAGCAGAGAAGCAGCGAACGGCCTTGCGTATTCAGGATACTTTAGCCGATTACGGTATTGAGGTAGAGGTGGAGCAGATAAAGCCTGGTCCGACAGTCACCATGTACGGCCTAGTGCCAGGTTGGGTACGACGCTATCAGGATGTGAAGGAGCGAGACGAAAAGGGTAGAGTTAAGCTGGACGAGAGGGGAAGGCCAGTCATTTCCCATGTGGAAAACAAGACCCGAGTCAAGATAGACAGTATATTGGCAAGAGAAAAGGATTTAGCTCTGGCTTTGGCCGCTCCCAGCATTCGCATAGAGGCCCCTGTTCCTGGGCATTCCCTAGTAGGAGTCGAAGTTCCTAACAGCAACTCTAGCGTTGTGGCCTTACGCTCGGTTATGGAGAGCAGGGCTTATCAGGAGATGAGGGTCAAGGCGGCTTTGCCCATTGTCTTGGGCAAGGGCAGTGGAGGCGAGACGGTGGTGACCGATTTGGCCAAGATGCCTCATCTGCTCATCGCCGGGGCTACGGGCAGCGGCAAAAGCGTGTGTATTAATACCTTAATCTCTTGCCTGATTATGGAGAGGTCTCCTTTGGAACTACGCCTTCTTCTCATTGACCACAAGCGAGTGGAACTGACTCCCTTTAATGGTATTCCTCATCTTTTGACCCCCGTGATTGTGGAGGCCGATAGGGTGGTGGCTCTCCTCAAGGGATTGATTAGTGAGATGCAAAATCGTTACAAGCTTCTGGAGAAGGTATCGGCTCGCAACATACAGTCCTATAACCGTAAGACTTCAGACAAGCTCCCCTATATTGTGGTTGCGGTGGATGAGCTGGCAGATCTTATGATGGCTGCGCCTTACGAAGTCGAGCAATCCCTTTGCCGCCTGGCCCAGTTAGGCAGAGCTACGGGGATACATTTAGTTATGGCAACTCAAAGGCCCTCTGTAGATGTGGTTACGGGGCTAATAAAGGCCAATTTCCCCAGCCGTATCAGCTTCGCCGTAGCCTCTCAGGTTGATTCCAGAACCATCCTGGACTCGGTAGGCGCCGAGAAACTCCTGGGCAGGGGTGATATGCTTTATCTACCCTTAGACGCCCCGAAACCCAAGCGTCTCCAGGGTGCATACATCTCCGACAGAGACGTTGATGCTCTGGTGAACTATTGGAGGAACTCCCAAGGTTCTGCATTATCTGCGATTCCCCTGGAGGAGGTCCCTGTTGATGATGCCAAGGGAAAGGAGTCTAGCGATGGTCAACGGGATCCCCTTTTGGAAAAGGCAGTTCAGCTAGCCCAACAGCATAGCCGCATCTCCACCTCCTTTCTTCAGAGACACTTGCGCATAGGCTATCCCAAGGCAGCCAGCCTTATGGACCTGCTTGAAGACAGCGGGGTTGTGGCCCCCGGGGAACGAGGCGCGTCTAGAGACGTCATCGTCTCCCAAAAGGGCGCTCGGTCTTCGGTAGAGGAGCAGAGGTAGTGGTGAAGAATCTGGCTGACCTATTAAGCCTATTCACTAACAGAGAGGGCGGCGAAGATGCCCCGACCTTTATGAGGGAAACGTGCCTGGCATGTAATGCTGACCTCTCTACTTCTGAAGTATATCAGAGCCATCGTATATGCCAAGTATGTGGTTTCTACTACAGTCTGACCGCTCGAGAGAGGATCGACCTGTTAGCCGATTCTGGAACATTCAAGGAGATGAACCGCTCCATAATATCCTTAGATCCCCTCTCCTTTTCAAGCCGCATACCATATAAACAGCAGGTCTCCTGGGACCAACGGCGCACCGGCCTTTCCGAGGCGGTTGTCACCGGTATCTGCTCCATTGGCGGTGTTCGTGTCGTCCTCATCATCCTGGATTTTGGGTTTATGGGGGGAACCATGGGTTGTGTGGTAGGAGAGAAGGTGGCCCTGGCGATGGAGAGGGCGGCTAAAAGGAAACTGCCCGTCATTTCAGTTATTGCCAGCGGAGGCGCTCGAATTCAGGAGGGTGTGCTTTCCCTGATGCAAATGGCCAAAACGGCCGTTGCCGCTAATCGTATGAATGACAAGGGACTACCCATAATTTCTATTCTGACAAATCCTGCTACCGGCCAGGCTTATGCCAGCTTCGCTAGCCTAGCAGATATCATAGTGGCAGAGCCTGGGGCATTGGTAGGTTTCGCCCCTCTTAGAGTCATTCAGGAGAATAGCAACAAGCCTCTCCCTTCGGGTTTCCATACTTCTGAGGCTCACCTGGAACATGGCATGCTGGATGCTGTAGTGAACAGAGAGGGCTTGAAGGAGTTCATATCTACCCTATCTGGACTCCTAATGAGTCAGTCAACCTCGGCTGCTAAAGAGAAGAAGCCTAGGGTGAAGAAAGAGGCGACAGAGATTCAAGCTTGGGAGACTGTCAAGTTGGCTCGCCACATGGGAAGGCCTACATCCAGAGACTACATTGATCGTATCTTTTCAAATTTTGTAGAGATTCATGGAGACCGTCTCTATGGCGACGATCCAGCTATAATCTGTGGCCTGGGATACTTGAGGGGGCGACCCGTGGCAGTTATAGGCCAGGAGAAGGGCCATGGATCAGACGGTTCGATCCACTACGAAGGACGGACCTCCCCGGAGGGGTTCCGTAAGGCCCAACGGACGATGAGACTGGCTGCCAAGTTTCAACTACCTTTAATAACTTTCATAGATACACCTGGCCCGCTACCCAGCCAAGGGGCCGAAGAGCGAGGCATTGGCAACGCCATCGCTGTTACTATGGCCTCCCTGGCGGAGCTTCCTGTTCCTACCATCTCGGTGATTATAGGCGAGGGTGGCAGTGAGGGTGCCTTAGCCCTGGGCATCACAGATCGCCTACTGATGATGGAAAACGCCATCTACTTCTCCGTCTCTCCTGAGACGGCGGCTGCTATGATTTATCGAGATATGGGCAGGGCAGAGGAGATGTCTGAGTCTCTGAGGTTAACGGCCAGGGATTGCCAGGAACTGGATATAATTGACCAGATAGCTCCGGAGCCTTCAGGCGGCGCTCATCAGAATCATGATGAAGCGGCGCTCCTCCTAGCAGGCACCCTATCAACAGAGTTGACGAAGCTTCGAAAATCCTCTATCAGTCGCTTACTCTCCAAGCGAAATAAGAAGTTCCGAAATATGGGTGAATATAGCACCTACTTCCGAGCAGCTATCGCTAACGAGGTAGGTCAACTTCGTCTTTATGTTGTCAGACGTGTACGGCGTCTGCGTCGGAAAAGACTCAAAAAGGCGTTAGAGAAGAAGGCTGATCTCCAGGGGGATTAAGTCGCTACTTCCCTATCCTTGACGCTCGCCCAGGTGGATGCTACCCTGAATTCGCCCCGATATTCTGGAGAGCATGGTCGTTTGCTTGATGCCTATTGATCTGAATGAGGAAAGGGATTAAAGGATAAGACTGACATCTGTGATGTTTGACGATGCTTCTAATCCCAATGCTCTGTATAGGCAGCGGCGGACGTTCAGCGTCTTGGTGCTTCTGACGGTAATAGCAACCTTTGCTTTGATAGTAATTGGAGGAGTGGTTAGGGTAACGGGTTCAGGTTTAGGATGTCCAGACTGGCCTATGTGTCATGGTAGAATCATACCTCCGGCGGATTTCCACACTTTAATAGAATACTCCCATAGGCTAAGTGCCCTTCTTGTGTCTATCCTAGTCATAGCCGTAGGTGTTCTAGGATTGCTCAAATACAGAGATAACATTCGCCTCATGGTACTCTCCTTGAGCGCTGTAGCTCTCCTGCTGTTACAAATAGTCCTGGGGGGTGTTACAGTGCTTGCTGAGTTGCCCGAGACGGTGGTTACAGCTCACTTGGGTGTTGCAGGAGCTCTCTTGGCAATTCTGGTAATGGTTTTCATTGTTAGCGTGCGGCCAAGGATTAATGAGGTAGGCGACTATGGAGACAATGGCCGAAGCTTACTATGGCTTACTCACTCTGCTTCTGTAGGAATATATATCCTTATTCTCCTGGGTGCATATGTCAGGGGTTCTGGAGCTACTTATGCTTGTATCTCTTGGCCTTTGTGCCGGGATTCTCTTATTTTTGGAGGCGGCTTGGAAATAGTTCACATGATTCACCGATTTGCTGCGGTCTTAGTAGGGGTGCTGGTGGTCGTCACTGTTCTGAAGGTCTGGCGATACCGAAGGAGTCAAGCGTGGTGGGGATCTTTGTCTATGATATTGGGTGGCCTCTTTGTATCGCAGGTTGTAATAGGAGCCGCCATCGTGTTGACTAATGTAAGTCCAGCGATGCAGGCCTTACATCTCTCCCTTGGCATGGCTGCGTGGAGCGCTTCTATAGCCCTTACTACTCTGGTGAGATTGGGTAGGGGGACCTCGGCAGAATTCCGAGTTCCGAGCCACAGCAATTAAGGAGTAGCGTCGTCAATATTACTCGTCGTTTACCTCTAGTTGAATATATAAACCTGACCAAACCCGCCATAATCTCTCTGCTACTGGTTACCGCTTTGGGTGGAGTTTTTGTGGCGGCTCAAGGAGTGCCTTCTTGGCAACTAATACTGGTGGTAATGGCAGGAGGTGCGTTGACTGCGGGAGGTGCTGGTGCCCTTAACCACTATTTAGACAGGGACATCGATGCCAGAATGCGGCGTACTCACCGGCGACCTCTGGTTCGACGATCTTTACCTGAGAAACACGCTGTAATTTTAGGTCTTGCCTTAAATTTGGCGGGTTTTGCCGTCCTCTATATAGGAGCTAATCTATTGAGCGCCCTCCTGGCTCTGGGGGCATCGCTTTTCTACATCGTGGTTTACACGGGCTGGTTGAAGCGTTCCACAGCACAGAACATAGTCATTGGAGGAGCTGCTGGAGCTATGCCGCCGTTGATAGGCATCGCGGCGGTTAATGGTAGGATAGACCTGAGCGCTTTATATCTTTTTACCATCGTATTTTTCTGGACGCCGCCTCATTTTTGGTCACTCTCATTGATTCTAAAAGAGGACTACAAGAGAGCCCATGTACCTATGCTACCGGTTGTCCACGGAGAAAAAATCACCTGCTGGAATATCCTGCTATATTCCTTGGCCCTCCTGGCGGTTACCATTCTCTTTTTCAGTAGCACCCCTAGAGGTCTTATATATCTGACTGCCAGTGTAATGTTAGGTGCCCTCTTCATATGGTATGCCGTTAGGTTGCTTCTCAAGCCTAGTCCTTCCAAGGCACGACAGATCTATATATATTCTCTGGTGTATCTGGCCGCCCTCTTTGGAGCCATAATGCTGGATACAGTAGTCCTTCTGTAGTGTAGAAGGGGGCTGGCTTCTAAGTTGGAGTAAGCCGATATCCTCGTGTTGTAATGAAGCTTTTAGCGGGGGTGTAGACGGGGCACGGGAGGAGTTGCGCTTACGTAGCTTTAGCGTCGGCAACTACCTGGGCAAAGGCCTGTGGATCACGAAGCGCCAGGTCAGCCAGCATCTTACGATTGATATCGTTTTTTCTCTGCTTAAGGCTGTTCATTAGTCGGCTGTAGGAGATTCCCTCCGCATGAGCAGCTGCGTTAATGCGAAGAATCCATAGACGCCGCATGTCCCCCTTCCGCTCCTTGCGATGGGCGTAAGAGTAACTCAGCGCCTTGATTAGGGACTCACGGGCTCTTTTGTATAGCTTGTGTCTAGGCCCATAGTGCCCCTTGGTCATCTCAAGGACCTGCTTGTGTCTCTGCCTTTTGTTTACCCCTCTTTTTACTCTTGGCAACGGAATTCTCCTAAGCCCCGTATGGCAGCACTTTTCTGATGTTATTTAGATTTGCGCTGCTCACTGGCAGCTTACCATTATATTGCCTGCGTACCTTGGCTAACTTCCTGCGCCTGAAGTGATTTCGTTGTCCCTTCATGCGGACCATCTTTCCAGTGCCCGTAGTACGGAAACGAGCCTTAGCACCTTTATGAGTCTTCAACTTGGGCACCGGTCAACTCCTTTTCTGGATTAGTTACCTTAGTTGCTTTCTGAGGGCTCGGTATCATGACTATGGCAAGAGCACGGCCTTCCATAGTAGGTGTCTGTTCTAGGCGGGCTTCGTCCTTAAGCTCCTCGGCGATACCCCTTAGGAGGGTTGCTCCCAGCTCGGGATGGGTAATCTCACGGCCCCGAAAGAAGACAGATATTTTGACCTTGGCACCTTCACCCAGTAGTTTACGTATCTGCCTAACCTTGGCTTCCTTATCATGGCTTCCAATACCTACACGGAAGCGCACCTGGCGCAGCAGGACAAGCTTGTGGCCCTTTTTGGACTCACGCTCCTTCTTCGTCTGAAGGTAGCGAAATTTATCGTAATCAAGAAGACGGCACACAGGCGGTGTAGCATTGGGAGCTACCTCTACTAAGTCGAGATCCCTTTCCCTGGCCAACTCCAATGCGCTTCTTGTGGGCATGACACCCAATTGCTGCCCCTGTTCGTCTATAAGACGAATCTCAGGGGACCTAATCGCCTGGTTTATTCTCTGGTCTTTAGCTATGCTCTGCACCTCACTTATTACTGATTATAAGCAAGTAAGACTATAGCAAATGTTAACCATCTAGTCAAATTTTTTGCACTCGTCCAGTAGATCAGGGTACTTTTGCAGTATCACTAATCATGCCGAAATCGGTAAGTACTTGTACTGGGTGAATAAGGATGGACGCCTTGGGAGCCATAGCTAGTCCTGGGGCAATCGAAATAACAGGCTATGGGATACAATGCCAAGCCTAGACCCGCCACAAATCTCAGTTTTGAGATTAATCAACAGAAGGAAGCCTTCCTACTACTTACTACTTATGCAAGACCTGAAGGAAGTGCCATTGAGTGAAGGGCCAGTAAGCAATCCAGGCCTTGCCCACAATACTGTTCATGGGTAAGAGACCCCAGTAGCGAGAGTCGTTGCTAGCTCGGCGGTTGTCGCCCATGACGAAGTATGCATCTTGGGGCACTCTTAGGGGAGCCATGGATGAGTTGCCTCCTTCTTTAATAAACGGCTCCTCTAAAAGGGAACCATTTACGTAAACCCTTCCGTCTTCGATCTGTACCATGTCTCCGGGAACGGCTATTATCCGCTTTACACATGATCTGCTAGGGTGACACCTCTCGAAATCGAAGACGACTATGTCACCCCTTCTTGGGGGATGAAAAGGGAACAGTTGTTCTGTGCGGCTGACTGTAAAAAAGGGAACGCTTTTCGAGACGATCTGGGGATCAATGTGGAAATAGACAACTTTGTTGACCAGAACGTGCTGATCTTGTTGTAGAGTAGGAGCCATGCTGGAACCTTCTACACGATAGTTCTGCACACTGAACTGCAGGGCAATAAAAATCAAAAGCGCCAGGACTATCGTTTCTATCGCTTCTCGAAGTAAAGACTTCATATTATTCAGCCTTGGCCCTACTCTTGTTCTGCCCAAGCTATTTTATACTTGATATAATTATAATTTAGTCTTGAAGCTTTAGCTATTGGAATTGACTGAAAAATCCGCCGTTTTTCGATAGGAACGAGATAGCAGGCTCTTCAGAGAGACAGCCATAGGAGGCCTTCCTAATGCAATTTCCTTTACTAACGATGAAATCAGCGTAAGTCTAACTCAAACTAGGAGAGAGTGATGAAGAGAATCAAATGTCCCACTGCTCTAGCCATCCTGGCAGTCATCCTTGTTCTGGTTGTTGGCTGCTCTCGAGGCACGAACGAGACAGACTCAACCCCGGTCGTCGGGACGGGAATAGGAACTCCTTCTAACACCAGCACCAGTGAGAGATTGGCTGTGATTCCCTCTGGTAGCTCTGCCGGCCTGCAGACACCACTGTCTGGAAATGCCCAGAGTGGCATATGGGTAACTGGTCAAGGTCAGGTATCGTTAACGCCAGACCTGGCGTTGCTTAATTTGGGAGTCGAGGCCAGAGCTGGAACGGTGGCAGAAGCCAATGAACAGGCTGCGTCAGCTATGAACAGAGTGATGGATATCCTACGGTCCCATAGAATAGCCGAGAAGGATATTCAGACTCAGTATTTTAACATCACCCCTCAGTATGATTACAGAAATGACAGGCAGAATCTCATAGGTTACATAGTAACTAACGCAGTCCGAATAAAAATTCGAGATTTGAAAGATACCGGCAATATTATTGATGAAATAGCGAAGGCCGCAGGCAACCTGGCCAGGTTCAGCGGCATCAGCTTCACCGTTGAGGATCCTTCATCCTATATGGTTCAGGCCAGGGAGCTAGCCGTCAAGGATGCCCTATCCAAGGCCCAGCAATTCGCTACTTTGACGGGGGTGCGAGTAGGCCCCTTAGCTTTTATAAGCGAGAGCGGTAGCGCTCCTATAATCAAGGACTTTGGTCTTCGGGGTGCGACGTTAGAGGTTGCACAAGCTCCAACCCCCATCAGTGGCGGTGAGTTGGAGGTTCAGATAACCGTCCAGGCAGCCTTTAGCATCGCTCCACCGTAATAGAGTTGTTAAGAGCTAATGGTCGTTAGCTGGCCTACCGGAAGGTCCAATTCGACTAAACGATAGCCATCCATTGTTAGCGTCACCTCGACTCATACCCAGCACTGGTTAGCGTAAAGATATCCCCAGGAACGGCTTTGGCCTCAGGGGATCTAGCGCGAGGTTTTCAAGTAATCACTCAGAAACTTTCTCAAAATGACCCTACCTCTGTGAAGACGTGCCTTTAGTGAGGAGGTGGTAACCCCTAGTACTTCAGCAGCCTGATTGTTCGGAAGACCCTGTACATCCCTCAAGATTACAGCGGCTCGTAATTCAGAAGGCAGACGAGATATAGCCTCCTCCAGCTTCTGAAGAAGCTCCGCGTTTAGGGCGGTCCTCTCTGGTGATTCGGTCCAGTTAACAAGTTCACGCTCGTCATATCCCGTCTGAGTAAGGAGTCGTCTCTTCTTTTCTCTTCTCAGCCTCATTAAGCAGGCGTTAATAGTGATGCGGTAAAGCCATGTGGTTATCTGAGCGTCTCCGCGGAAACGGTCAAGGGCTTTGTAGGCGGAGAAAAGGGCTTCCTGGGTGACGTCCTCTGCATCCTCTGGATTGCCCATCATTCGATAGGCCACGTTATACACATAGTTGGTGTATTTCTCTACTATGGCCTCAAAGTCCAGCACATTAGGTTGGTCACGCTGCTTATCTCCCATTGAATCCATTTATATCTATTCTCGACTTATTAGAGAATGCGAAAAGAGGCACATCGCTTTCTGTTGTGTTGCATCCAATTGTAGTGGAAGGAAGGGGCAGAAGAAAGCTACCCTTGACCTTAAACAGGATTTTCAATAAATTATCAGAGATGATTACAAAACCTCGATTGGACTGTTAAAAATGTTTGGAAATTTGAAAAGGTTGGTGGGGCCTAATCAAGAAGGGCTGGACTGCCAGGATGCTAGGAAACTATCATCCGACTATCTGGAAGAGGCAGTTACTGAGGGCAATGCAGCTAAAATCCGAAGGCACATAGAAATGTGCAAGGCTTGTGCTGCTTTCTTTGCCACGCTAAAGGCAACCCTTCACCTGATACGCTCCCTACCATCCAGGCAGGCTCCCGAATCGCTTCGCAAACGTTTCAATCAATAACTGATAAACACTCCATCAAACGGCTTGGGTTCCTCTTAGTCTGCTGTGCCCAGTATTTTTTCTCAAGCTAGTACCTATTTCAAGCCTGGGTACTAGGACAAAGCCCACTACCAGCGAGGGTTTTTCGCTCATAATCTACCCCGAACCCCTTCGATAGCGCCGCACGCCTGGATTTTTTAACAACTCCTGGTTAATCTGAACCCCCTGTGCAGGCGGGTAGAGTACCTGCACTCGTTCATAATGATGGGTGACACTATAATAGTGTCATGCGTATCTTTAGTGGAACAGTTCCTGGGGCCTTAGGCCTGGCGAGGATCCGGGAGCTCTCACGAGAGGCCAGGCTAAGGTTGCAGTGGATGGACTAC
>JACQTT010000054.1 GCA_016210665.1 Chloroflexota bacterium
CTTATGGCTGAGGTCTATGTACAGTGAATCTGTATCCTGGTAATAGCTAAGTTTCATCTTCAACCTCCTTGCTCTTCGGAAAGTCTCGGTCAGGGAAGGCATTATGAATAGTCAGCCCATCCGCCAGAGTAACCACTCTAAGTGCTTGCCCTTCCAGTTCCGGTATAAAGCCCCAGTGCCTTATTCTTCCGTCTGGTTGCACCTCTTTGCTTATAGGGTTCTCTACTATTTGCATGCACCAATCAAGCTTTATGTAAGGCCGCTTCCTTAGCACTTCATTTCTGAAGTACCTTGTGGTTCCAGTTCGCAACTTGATTTCCTACGCTTCTGGAAAGTCCTCTGACCGGCTTCTCAAAAAATAGTTATGAACCCATCATCCCTGCGCACCCACCATCTCCAGAAACTCCGTCTCACTCAGAATCCTCGTCCCCAGGCGCTGGGCGTCGGCCAGCTTGGAACCGGGGTCCTCGCCAGCTATAAGGTAATCAGTCTTTCGGCTGACGCTACTGCCTACAGCACCCCCCAGCTCCTTTATCCTTGCCTCGATCCGGGAGCGGCTGAAGTTGACCAGACTTCCGGTCACAACAAACTGCAACTCAGCCAGGGGTAGCTCTGCCTTCTGGACCGGAGCTCTTTCCTCCAGGCAAACGCCTGCTCTGCGGAGCTTTTCTATGATCTTGAGGTTGGAGTCAACCTTAAAGTAAGCGGCTATGCTATGGGATATCTTGGGCCCGATGGAGGGAATAACCGTCAACTCCTCTTCCGTAGCTGTGGCCAGGGTGTCTATGCTTCGGAAACGATGAGCCAGGATTTCCGCCGTCTCCGAACCTATGTGCAGAATGCCCAGGGCAAAAAGAGATCTGGCAAAGGAACGTGTCTTGCTCCTCTCGATGGCGTTCATGATGTTGGAGGCGCTCTTCTCCGCCATGCGTTCCAGCTTGAGGAGATCCTCCTTGCTAATGTAGTACAGGTCTGCGATATCTTTGACCAGACCTGCCTCTAACAGGGCCAGGCACAGCTTCTCCCCCATGCCTTCTATGTCCATGCCTCCCCGAGAGACGAAGTGCTTCAGTAGTTCGAAAAGCTGGGCAGGGCAGGCGGCATTGGTGCAGCGAGCCATGGCCTCACCCTCGGTGCGAACAATGGGGCCGCCGCATCTAGGGCAGGAGGCAGGCATAGTGAACTCCCTCTCCTGGCCATTGCGACGGCCTACAACCGGCCCCACCACCTGGGGAATGACCTCTCCGGCCCGCTCGACCACTACCCAGTCCCCAACGCGGATACCCTTACGGCGGATGTCGTCCTCGTTGTGAAGGGTGGCCTGTTTGACGACGACGCCACCAACGTTGACCGGCTCTAATATGGCGTATGGGTTAAGACTGCCCGTTCTACCTACGTTGATGCCGATGTCCAGAAGGCGCGTTATAGCCTGAGTGGCAGGGAACTTGTAAGCCACCGCCCATCGAGGCTCTCTCCCCACGTACCCCAGACGCTCATGAGACTCAAAGGGGTTTATCTTTACTACCATGCCGTCGGTGCCGTAGTCCACCTCCTCTCGCCGCTCTACCCATATCTTGTAATACTCTTCCACCTTCTCAAGGTAGTGGCACAGGGCGTTATGAGGATTTACCTTAAAACCCAGGGACATCAAGAGTTGTAAGGTGTCCCAGTGATTATCCGGTACTGGGCTCTCTGAATAGCCCAGGCCGTAGATGAAGATGTCCAGCGGCCTTTGTGCCGTAATCCTGGAATCTAGCTGGCGAACTGCGCCTGCGGCAGCATTCCTTGGGTTAGCGAAGGGGGCCTGACCTGCAGCAATACGTTCCTCGTTAAGGCGCTGGAATCCGGACATGGGGAAGAAAACCTCACCCCTAGCCTCAAAGCGCCCGGGGACGCTACCCCTCAGGACAAGGGGTATGCTTCGGATAGTCCTCAGATTGTGGGTCACATCCTCTCCTCGATAGCCATCGCCCCGAGTGGCTCCTCGGACAAACCTCCCGTTCTCATATGTGAGGGCAACAGCCAATCCATCTATCTTCAGCTCGCACACCATGTCAAAGGTAGCTCCCTGAAGGAGATTAGTCGCCCGGCGATGCCAGGCTTGGAGCTCCTGCTCATCAAAGGCATTGGCCAGGCTCAGCATGGGTACAGGGTGCTCTACCTCGGCGAACCCCTCGGCTGGTGCAGCCCCTACGCGCTGGGTAGGCGATTGTGGAGTAACAAGCTCCGGGTGCTGCCCTTCCAGAGACTGTAGCTCCCGCATAAGCCGATCATATTCGGCATCGCTGACCTCTGGCTGGTCCATGACGTAGTAGAGATAGTTGTGACGATTTATCTCCCATCGCAGCCACTCTACCCGCTCAATGACACTAGAATCTACCACCTTGTCGTCTCCTGGAGACTTTGACCTATGGTGAGATTATAGCCCATCATGGCTCGGCGATCTCACCATGAGCAATGCAACTTACGAAAACTCTTCTGCAGAATCAAGGCCAATCTTCTTCGACAGGCAAGTCAGGCCACGACGCTTCGCCCTCAATGAAGCAGTAGAAGAAGACACAAAAGGGAATATGCTTTGATATTATCTATGTAATCTTCCAGTGTCACATTTTCGTTGGGCATATGCCCCGAGTCGCCGCCACACGAATAGGACACCACCGGCACCTGAGCATCCAGTAAAATCCAGCGAGAATCACTGGTATGCCTGCCAATTCCCACTTCAGGCTCGCTACCACACACCTCCTTCACCGCAGCCTGAAGAAAACTGACAATTGGCTCATGCCGACTTATGGCCGACGGCCTGGCCAGGTTTATGAGCTTCACTGGCTCGAAAGCCAACGTCTCGTCTTCTTGGCGCAACCTGTCGAGCAGGGTGGAGATGTCAGCCATCAGGCCGTCTGCTGTGTACCCCATTGGAAAGCATACGTCCACGGTAACAGTACACTGGTCGGGTATAACATTCTCCTTAAATCCCCCCTCCACCATGTTGACACTTACAATCGGCTGTTCCAGATTTGATGAGGTAAAGGTCATATTCTCTACGGCTGGCATTACCTTGCCCATCTGCAGGATGGCGTTTAGCCCCTTCTCTTTTCGAGATGAATGAGCAGCCTTTCCCCTGGAAGTAAGCTTAAACTGGAGCCAACCCCAGTGACCCAGCTCTATCCTGTTTGGCTCACCCTCACAGTCAACCGCCCAGTCGGCCTTGATTAAGCCCTTCTGCTGCACCAGATGGTTTAATCCCAGATGCCCGCCGGACTCCTCATCGGCGGTAAAGGTCAACAATACATTGTGGCTTAACTTAATGCCGCACTCCATGAGGGTCTTGATGGCCATCAGCGAAGCAGCGATTCCCAGCTTACAGTCCTTGACACCTCTACCATACATAACCCTCTCGCGTACAGTGGCCGAAAAGGGCGAAAAGGTCCAATCGGCGAGATTGCCCGGCGCAACGGTGTCTAAATGGGCATTGAACCAGAGCGTCTTTTTCCCTTTGGAACCTCGGTATAGAGCCAGAATGGATGACCTCTGGGGATAAGGCTCAAACTGCTGAACCTCCATTCCCATGCCCCGCATGATTGCCGACAGGTGACTGGCCAAGGGCTTTTCAAAGTCGCGGCTGGGGTTCACGCTGGAAATTTTTACGATCTCCTGCAAGAAAGAGAGATGCTCTCTGCGTAGCTGCTCGATTTTGGCGAATGCCGCTTGCTTTTGAGGGCCGATCTCTTTTAACTTCTGGGCAATTTCTTCGGCAATCTTGGGTGAAGGTTTGGCTTCTTTAATATAAGGCTGCCAAGTCCGGTGCAACTCCAATAGTCTTTGATCCGCTACAAGCATAAAGATTACTCCTGGCTACCCTGGTATTTCCTTTTCCGTTCATTGCGGGCCTTTTTGCCTGAGACCTCTGAACTCTCCGTGCCAGAGAAACCCAAGTCACCATTTTAGAGGGAACCATCAGGAGGCTATGCCTGAGTCTCCTCAAAGTGTCTCTGTACAGGTTTGATAATATTCCTGCGTGGTTCGCGGTAACCTATCAGACGGAAGAAAAGGTATTGAAGAACCCCCCTTATTCCGCCCGTCTTGGTCCTCCACTGAATCCTCCAGTAGGTGCCACTCCTAGCTGTACGGAACTGGTCCAGGCGGTCAGCCCAGAGGGAGTCAACAGCCTCCATGAGCCGGTGCTGGGGATAGCGGAAGGTACAGCGCCAAACGACATGCTCCGACTCCCCCCCTCTACTTATCTCCTCTTTTACGATAAAGGCATCTCCTTCGCGGCTCATCAACTTGCCATACCTCTTATCGAAGGTCTCCTGATTTACGGGTCCGTCCTTCCCAAAGGCAGTTACGAATTCATAGACCTCCTCGGGGGAGGCCTTAATAAAATAGGAAAGGGTCAAACGAGCCATTTGAGCCGCTCCTAGCAAGAAAGTTTTGCCTCCCAAACCCTTATAACCGAGAGGCCAGTCAGTGGTATCAAAACAGTGAGTATAACACAACTTTTAGTGACCACGGCATACCCTGAAAATATATCGTCGTGTCAAATATATGCTCTCCTTGAACTGTTGTAAAATAGCGAGGAGGCTCAGGCAACATTGCCGATAACTGATCGCACAGAAACATATACAACCCAAATCAATGTGTAATGCTGCTAGAAGTCGAAGAGATATAGACCTTTTACCAAGATAGGATTATACTACTTAGCAACGCGCTATTATCCGCTCTGCCCCCTCTGTTTGATAAGGCGATGTTTAGGATCAAAGTGAAAGGAGAGTGTTTTGAGAATCTATGTAGGAAATTTCCAATACGAAGTGACCGAAGCCCAGTTGCGTGAGGCATTCGAAACGCACGGCAAAGTTGATTCGGTCACCATCATCCGTGACCGGGATTCCGGTCGCTCCAAGGGATTTGCCTTTGTGGAGATGGCTTCCAATACAGAGGCTCAGGCCGCCATTACCGCTCTCAATGGTAAGGAGTTCCACGAGCGCACCCTTACTGTGAACGAAGCCCGGCCTCGACCGGAGCGTAGCTTTGGGGGTGACTTCCGGAGAGGCGGCGACCGCGGTGGATACCAGAGTGGACCAAGAAGAGGCGGAGGTGGAGGCGGTGGCCGTGGCCCAGGGGGTAAAACCTTTAGGCGATAGCTACCATGGTTTCACTTCGTGGATAGGCCAATGTAGGACCACGAGGTTGGAACCCCAGCGTGAAACGAAGATACGCAGTTCTCAATCCAACGACAAAGGCGATGCTGGTACCGATGATGTCCGACTCTAAGACGGCAACCCTTGATGCTCTTGTGGTTAACATCTCAACCTGAGAGGATGGAGGCTGAGGTAAGACCCGAATCAGGAACGATTATTAACGCTTCTTGCCGTCGTTGACCTGCCTTCGATAAAGTATTCGTGTCTTAATCTGTATGCTTAGCGCCGTTAGACACCTTCTGATCGGTAATCCCCTCGCTTCATCTCAAGCTTATATAGAGCGCTTGGGAATTCCTTTAGCGTTAGTAATCGTATCGGCTGACTCCCTATCCTCCGTTGCCTACGCTTCAGAAGAGATCTTTATTGCTCTCAGAGTGGGAAGTGCATCTGAGCGCAGCTATGCCATTTTCATCACACTTGCCATCGTTGTACTGTTGCTGTTAGTAGTGATGTCTTACACCCAGGTGATGAGAGCCTATCCAAATGGTGGAGGCGCCTATGTTGTCGCCAAAGAGAATCTAGGCACTACCCCTGGCATTATCGCAGGGGCGAGCCTTCTGATAGATTACATCCTGACAGTATCCGTTTCCGTCACAGCGGGATCGGCTGCCCTTGTCTCTGCCTTCCCAGATCTTGCCAGCTATCACACGGTGGTAGCCATCACCCTTGTAGGTATTCTCACCGTGATTAACCTCAGAGGAGTCCGCCAATCGGCCCAATTTCTGGCTCTGCCCGTCTATCTCTTCATTGGTAGCTTTCTAATCATGATCGCTATGGGGGTGTTCAGATACATCTCAGAAGGCTCCCTCTTACTGCCCAGTCAGCAGAGGATTCCTACAGAAGTAAACGTCTTGGGACTCTTCCTTCTCCTTCGGGCCTTTTCTTCTGGTTGCGTAGCATTGACTGGGATCGAAAGCATCGCCAACACGATGGGAATCTTTCGCCCCCCTGAAACTCGCAATGCTCGGATAACGCTTCTGATTATGGGACTATTGGTAGCCTCCATGTTTTTGGGAGTGAGCGCTCTAGCAGTGCTTTTCAATATTGACCCCGTAAAAGAGGAAACCTTGGTCTCTCTGGTAGCCAGAACAAGCTTAGGCGGCAATGCCTTTTACTACGTGGTTCAACTCAGCACTCTTCTCATTCTAGCGATTGCGGCTAACACAAGCTTCGCGGCATTTCCAAGAATTTCTTCCAGGCTCGCCGCTGACAGCTTTTTGCCCAAGCCCCTCGCAAACCTGGGGGATCGCCTGGTATTCTCCAATGGCGTACTCCTGCTTGCAGGCCTCTCCATACTCCTTATACTCTTCTTTCAGGGCAATACGCACCACCTGCTCCCCCTTTACGCCATAGGAGTGTTTATAGGTTTCAGCCTGACTCAGGCAGGCATGGCAGTGCGTTGGTGGCGTCAACGAGGGCGTAACTGGCTGAGGGCCTTCCTCACTAATGGATTTGGGGCATGCGCCACAGGAGTGGTACTCCTGGTAATTACGGTGGGGAAGTTCACTTTGGGGGCCTGGATGGTAGCAATTGCCATACCCTTAATGCTAATGTTGTTTATAGCTATCCGCCGCCACTACGATCATGTAGCCGAAGCGCTCTCTCTGGAGCACTATGTTTCACCGCCTTCAGCAGTTGGGAACGTGGTCATCGTGCCTATAGGTGGTGTGAATCGTTCGGTGCTTCCAGCCATAGAATACGCCCAGCGGATTGGCACCACGGTTAGAGCTGTACATATAGCCAGCGATGAAGACGGTGCGCGAGCCACCCAACATAGATGGGCCAGGTTACAAAATGACATCCCGCTAATCGTAATTCCTTCGCCTTACCGAGAGGTGGTGGGCCCCTTGGTTAGCTACATTATGGAAGTGGTCAAATCGCACCCTTCAGAACACATTACAGTGGTGATACCGGAATTTGTGCCCAGGCGATGGTGGCAGAGGCTGCTGCACAATCAGACCGCATTTCTCCTGAAGCTTGCCCTGTATTTCGAGCGTCGAGTCATTGTGACCAATGTGCCTTACCATCTCTCAAAGTGAGACACTTTAACGACCCCTAATTCGTTGACAAATAGGCCAAATGCCCTCATCCCTGGCAGTCAGGCTTAGAATAGGCAAAGCCACTTCGGGGATCCGATGATGTATTTTGCAAGGGGCTTGTCCAGTCTCAGATCACTCTGGGTAGAGCATAGCTAGCCTTAACCAAGAATCGAAGGAGCTGTCAGGGGTTAACTAGAGCCAAGCCATCTAGTTACCTTCTAGTAAAACCAGCGAACGGAGATACAGACATGAACGAATCCGACAAAGAACACAACGGTACACACCGCACGAGGGTGCGATGGTATAGATTTGGAGCAATCGTAGGGCGCAGGGTTATAAGCAATACTCGGAGTACATTCTTAGTCGGCGCATTATTAGTATTCCCTATAGCCTTAACCTACTTGGTATTACGCTTTACCTTTGACACAATAGACGGGATTGTCCGGCCTGCTATTGAACACCTATTTGATATAAGCCTGCCAGGTTTAGGAATCTTGGTTGAGATAGCCATCATCTACCTGGCAGGATTGCTATTCTCTAACTTTGTCGGCCGTCGTCTTATTGGATGGACCCAGAGGATGCTATTGCGAGTCCCCGTCATAGGGTTTGTCTATAATGCATCCAAACAGCTCATAGAATCCTTCTCAGGCACAGGTGGTACCGGTTTTAAGCGTGTTGTCATGATTGAATATCCCAGAAAAGGGACGTGGACGATAGGGTTTCTAACTAGTATCACTTCAGGCAACGACGGTGACAAACTTGCAGTTGTATACATACCTACTGCCCCTACGCCTAACTCAGGATGGGTAGCCCTATTGCCTCTGGATGACGTCCACGATACCGACCTTACTGTTCAGCAAGCCCTCCGGTTAGTGCTCTCCGGCGGTATCTTGTCTCCCTCGACGATCAAGACGCGGAAAATAGAGGCTTCAGAAACTCAATGAGACCCGGGCCTCTCTAAGTCCCTCTTCTTACACCTATCTTAGAGCCTTACTACCAGCTTCGCATAAGACGTCTAACGGCTACCGACGAGCTGCGCGGCCAAGAAGGGGGTCGGCCTTGTTGAGCCAGCCTACCAGCTCATCGGCCACTCTTCTAGCGTCCGACCCGTAGTCTCTTAGAAGGTGTTCTTTGGCCCATAACGCGAAAAGGTATCGCGCACACCGAGCATCATCCGCCTCGGCCTCCAAGAAATCCATATGTTCTTTGTTTACCCGAATTAGCTCCTCACCCCCGTTGGGCCAACTCCGCCAATTGCTCTTATCCTCCCCAGGCTCATACAACTCAAAATGAAGGGCTCGAGCGGGTGTACTGTGCACAGCCGGCGTGGAGCGCGTAACACCTTGTGACGAGTAGGTTTTACCATTTTCATGGGGCACTCGAGCAACGGGCGCTCTCAGAGGCACACCCTCTTCTAAGTAACGCACAAAACGGTCCACCAAGAAATCTACCTTACGCAAGACTCGACTCAGGCGCCTCTGGAGATGTTCATTTGTCGCCCTCGCCATCTCCTGCTTAAGATAGGGTTCTACACCGCGTAGTACCGCTACCAACTCCCAGAAGACCTTGTCCTGAACCACGGCCGTCTTATTGGCAGTCAGTTTAAGCAGATCGCAGCGTATTGATCCCTCTAACTGATGATCCTGCCAAGGAAGCCTCTGGAAAGTCTCTATATCAGCAATAGAGCAAATGCGGATGCCACCACGGCCATATAGACTCACGGCAGCGTCGGGCGCATCCACGAGAAGCAGATTAAGCTCTAAAGAGGCATGTCCGAAGGATCTCAGAGGTAACGTCTGAGCCAAGAGGGGAAGGCCCCGATAGCGGGACGGCTCCACCTGCTCTACTCGTGATCCGTCCACTAGCGTTAGGGCATACAGTTTGCGCCGCAGGTCGCTGGTGAACTCTCGACCCAGATATTCTTTGATACGCTTCGCTGCAAAATAAGTAGCTGACTCAGGTAAGATGCCCATTAGGTGAACCGTGGTTCCCTGCTCCCTTCGTGAATGTAGAGCACAATGAGCCAAGACTTCACCCTTGCCTTCCCTGAGGCTTTCCTGGCGGATTGCGACGCACCTAGACTCGGTATCTGCTTCGGCACAGGAGTTCAGGTGAACTTCCCTGGCAATTAAAGCGAAGGCAAGAATACCAATACCTTTTTCTCCTCTGAGAGCCAGATTCACCTTATCCGAGTCACCAATGTTATGAAGTATTTGAACCATTCTATCTGGTGCAATTCCTACGCCATTGTCCTCCAGCACCAGTTCACGAAGGTTTCCCTGTTCATCTCTAAGCAGATGTAAAGATACCTTTCCTTGCCCTCTGCCAGCCTGCTCTATCGCGTCGGCGGCGTTTTCCACGAACTGGCGAAGCGCCTCGAGAGGACTGCCGCAAACATTAGCCAGAACACTAAAGATGCCTCGCCCCGTCTCCAACTGGATCTCCATTTTCCCCTCCCTTAGTCAGAAATTTTTGTATATTTATAATATCATTCTGGTAAAAATTTCAAATCATTGTCAATGACTTTGGAGCTACTTTTCAGGCAGTTCTGGCCACCTCCAGGGACGATAGGCCAGAGGCAGGCTAGCCTTCCGCCTTTGACTCACTCGTAGATGTCATAACCAAGTAGCCCAGACACCGATTGCGGAAAGGTAGCACCAGACGACATTGCGAACATGTTGAAAAGAAATATATTTAAAGTA
>JACQTT010000059.1 GCA_016210665.1 Chloroflexota bacterium
AGATTCGTCCACGTCATAGACAACTGGTCTTACTATTCTAATAATCCTGGACAGATACTTGCCATCTGGAGCGGAGGGATTGGCCTCTTTGGGGCCATCTTAGGAGGCTTCTTGGGCGGCGCTGCCTACGCTGTGCTCTCCAAGTATCCTGTGGGCAAGCTGGCCGATGCGACCGCCCCGGCTTTGCTTATAGCTCAAACCATAGGGCGCATTGGCGACGTAATCAATGGCGAGCACATTACCAGGCTTACCTCCATGCCCGGGAGGCTTGTCTATACTCATCCTCAAAGCCCAGCCTTTGGCCTCACGGGACAATATCCTGTGATCGAACTGGAGATGCTCTGGAATATGATTGCCCTGGTGATCGTGTGGCAGTTGAGGGGGCGTCTGCGTCCTCATGGGATGCTCTTCGCCCTGTATCTTGCCCTCTACTCCATTGGGCGTTTCTCCATTAGCTTCCTTCGAGACGACAGGGTATGGATTTGGGGATTGCAGGAGGCGCATTTCATCTCCCTGGCAATCCTGGCAATAACCGTACCCCTTTTGGCCTGGAAGGCCAGGCTGGTTCCCCGGAAGGACGAGGCTATCTCCGATCCCCCCAGGGCGTCGAAGGCTCGCTTGAAGCCCAGGTTTCGAAGAGGGCGATAGAGAGAGCCGCGGCTTGTCCCAACATTATGCCCCGCGCTGTGCCGGGGTTAGCCAAGGACAAGCTAGGCAATACCGGCTCTACTTCTGGGCGTGCTAGCAGGTATTAGCGAGGTCAAGACACCTTGAGGCGAGTGATTCTTGCGACTCCTTGCATCGACTCCCCTCCGTGTTGTAGTATGGTTGCAAATTGTTGAGGCGGGTAATGCAGTGAGACGCTCGACTCCGAGTGATCGGAAAACGCACAAAGAGATGCTGTGGTGGTAAGGATTATCATAGCTGTAGCTTTGTTAGTTCCGGGACTGTTCATGGTTCGGTTCGCCCGTGACATCGTGGATCTGGAGTTTGAGCTGTCGGAGCAAGAAGACAATCGGCGTCGGCAAGAGCCAACGTTGTTTCAGGTGTTCATCGAGGCATTTCGGGTATTGTATATGCTGCCGATCGCGCTGGTTGTCCTACTGGTTGGGATCTCGTTGTTGTTCTTGGCCTTGTTGGTAGCCCTTGACCGGCCCTTAGTGGGACAGCTATCCTAAAGAATGGAGGGACTAGAATGGCAGACGTACTTTCGGGAGGCCCGCCAAGAGGTCTCGTTGCAAGCCTCATGCGCTGGGGCTTAGGCACCGACAAGCCTGTTCTAGCGCTTAGGCTGGGGTTCATGTTGCTCGTTGGCATGGGAGCAGTATTTGCAGGGGTCCGGCTATTGGATCTTCCGATGTGGACCTTTGCCATCCTTGCCGTAGCGGTCTTCTTGGCGTTCCGTATTCCTCTCCCCGGTAGCGCACGCTTAGCACAACTTACGGTGGAGCGCCTGCCTGGGCACCGTGGGGGGGGGCGAAAAACCGACCGGTAACTGCCCCTACCAATGGTCACCTTGAGGCCCAACTCCTTCATCGTGCTTTTGTAGCGTATTGCGAACAGCATGTCATCCCATTTCGTGCTTTTTTCTCTTTCAGTAACTCAAAGGCCTTGGCTTCAAAAATCTTCTCTTTCCCCCGCTATCAAGAGTTGGTAACAAGCCCGCCTGAGACCTTTGACCTGATCGTATCTATCGCGAAGAAGTCTTCAGGGTGGGACGTACGACATTCGAGGTGGTACATTTTGATGTCCACTCTTGCTTTACTTGTTCTCAAAAGCCGAAAAACTGAAGCTGAACAACCTGAAGAACAAGATGAAGATGAAGAACGAGAGGAGGAGGAGGAATCATTCGTCTCGGAGCGCGAAGCCAGGCGTGTTTTCATTCGGTTGGCCGCAAGCTATTCATATTTAGATAAACTACCAGAGCTAGTTGCTAGGTTGAAAAACACTCGCCATGGACGCAGGCTAATTGTAGCGTTTGAGTGGCTAATGACCGTGCCACAACGTATCTGGCAGAAATTAAGGAGAAATGTTAGACGATTGTCAGATTTTGTGAACATTTTTTTCCTTGGGTTGTCACAGTTAATTAAGAGGTCAAGAACTGCCAACATTGTTGTCAGAGTCCTTGGTACTATCATAGGTCTCGCCCTTGTGGTAGGTTTCACCATTGTATTACCCATATGGCGGCTTTTAAACGCACCTTGGCGGTTCGCGGCAAGACTTCTGGGGGATCTGGGTATCGACATCCCCACAGAAGAAGAGTGAAGACTTCACATCCCAATTCTCCTTCCTATCTCACGCATCTCTTGGAATGGGCACTGTTGCTTCTGCTTCAGACACAGGGTCTTGCGCAGGCACACCAGCAGGCGTGGTGCCGATGTCGGCATGGCGCAGCACTTCGCGGTTGTCTTCGTCGCGCTGGCGTGAAGGCCGGCGCGCTGGCATGGATCCCCCCAATTGCAGGCCAGGTAGCTTAAGGTGCCTCAAGCTTGCCGATACCTGCAGCTTTTCAGATACGAAAATGGTGTACCGCGCTCAAACTAAGATAAGCTCGCTATGAGCCCCGATGTGCAGTCATAAAGGGTAACGGCCAATTTGAATGAATTCTAAATACCCCTTCCTGCTGGCCTGAAGTCCAAGACGTTTATCCGGAGTCTCTCCTCAGTGCCCCAGCTATCTATCCCAAGGGAGTACACCACGTCTATAAAGGGGCCAGGGAGGTCGCCTGGAGAGCCTTGTCCGAAGGCCACGGCTTCCCAGGTAGCCCTCTCTTGGCGGAGCTTCATTTTTAGATGCTTGGAGTCGTTGCCGAAAAGCCTCGCCTCTGCCACACGGGCGTTCCTGGTGAGGAAAACAGGGGCGGGATTCTCCTGCCCGAAGGGTTCAAGGGTCTCGATGAAGCGAAGATTATCCCTATCGAGGGTCCCAAGGGAGACCTGGGCGTCTATGTCTATAGTTGGGATTAGTTCCTCTACGTTAAGGCTCGTGATGGCGATCTGCTTCAATCTACTTCGTAGCTCATCCAGATTGCCTGGTTTCATGGTAAAGCCTGCCGCCTGGGGATGTCCCCCAAAGCGCACGAAAAGCTCTCGGCATTGGCCTAGCGCCGCTACTATATTGAATTCTGGTATGCTTCGGGCGCTTCCCCGTAGAACTTCCTCTTCCAGGGACAAGGCAATGGCGGGACGATAATACCTGTCCACCAGCTTTGAAGCGATGAGGCCGACTATACCAGGCGAGAACCCCTTGTCCCCCACTATCAGTAGGGGTTCCAGACTCTGCTGAGATGCTACATAGTCTAGCGCCAGAGAGAATGCCTCCTCTGTAAGGCGTTGCCTCTGGCGGTTGTGCTCCTCCAGCTCTTGAGCAAGCCTTGACGCCTCCTCGGGGTCTTCTGTAGTTAGCAGGTGAAGACTGGTGATAGCATGGTCGAGGCGTCCGGCGGCGTTGAGCCTTGGAGCCAGGCCGTAAGAGATCCCTTCTGTGGTTATCTTGCCGGGTCTCAGTCCTGCCAGGCGAATGATTTCTTGCAGGCCCTTTCTCCTGGTAGAGTTGATTACCTTCAGACCCTCTCTTACCAGGTAGCGGTTCTCTCCTTTCAGTGGGGCCAAGTCCGCCACAGTGCCTAATGCTACTAGTTCAAGGAGATCCCGTGGCCACTCCTTGCCTAATTGGTCGAACAATGCCTGGGTTAGTTTGAAGGCTAACCCTACTCCCGCCAGGTCGGCGAAGGGGTAACGAGAGTCGGGTCTTTTCGTGTTAACTATGGCAAGGGCGCTAGGTAGCGTAGGGGGAAGAGCATGATGGTCCGTGATGATGGTGTCTATGCCCAGGGAGCTTGCAAGGTCTATCTCTTCCACCGAAGTAGTGCCAGTGTCAACGGTAACCAGGAGCTTAACACCCTTTTCCGCCAGGAGATGTACTGCCTCTCCACTAAGGCCATGACCCTCCCTAACTCTGTGAGGAATGTATGGGATAACCTGGCCTCCTAGCTGCCTAAGGGATTGGGTCAAAAGGGCGGTGCCGGTCACACCATCGGTGTCAAAATCTCCGAAGACAGCTACGGTCTCGTGGGATGAGAGGGCTCGATTAAGGCGTTCTAGGGCCCTATCCACATCTGGGAGAAGGGAGGGATCGGGGAGCGAGAAGGCATCGCAGGCGAAGAAACGCTCTGCCTCGGCGCGATGCTTTATGCCGCGATTATACAGAAGTTGTGCCTGGAAAGGATTGAACCCTAGACTTGGAGCAAATCCAGGAGGAGGAGCTGGCTTGAGACGCCATCGCTTTTCCTTCACTCCGATTCCTGCATTCTTATCGCCAGGCCTGGAGGATGAGAGAGGTGTTGTGGCCGCCGAACCCCAGGGAGTTGCTCATAGCTACGTTGACCTTTTGTAGCCGGGCATTGCAGGGTGTGTAGTCTAGATCACACTCGGAATCGGGATACTCTAGGTTAATGGTGGGAGGGATTGTCGAAGTCTTGATGGCTAGCGCGCAGATAGCTGCCTCTAAAGCACCCCCTGCCCCTAAAAGGTGGCCGGTCATGGATTTGGTAGAGCTAATGGGAATTTTGTAGGCCTCTTCCCCAAAGGCCGATTTTATGGCCATGGTCTCGTACTTATCGTTGAGAGGTGTTGATGTACCGTGGGCGTTAATGTAACCAACATCCTCGGCCCTTACGCTTGCCTTTTTAAGAGCTAGTCGCATGGCCCTAGCTCCACCCTCGCCCTCAGGAGCGGGTTGGGTTATGTGATAGGCATCGGAGCTAGCACCGTAGCCCGTTAGCTCGGCCAGGGGCTCAGCGCCTCTTTTCAGGGCATGATCCACGGATTCTAGTACCAGTACGGCGGCTCCTTCACCCATAACGAACCCGTCTCGCTGGGCATCGAAGGGTCTGGAGGCCTTCTGGGGTTCGTCATTCCGCCTGGAGAGGGCCTGGCAGGCATTGAAACCGGCGATTCCTATGGGGCAAATGGCGGCTTCGGTACCGCCCGCAATGACAGCCTCCACTTCGCCCCTGCGTATCAGCTCAAAGGCCTCACCTACGGCATCGGCTCCGCTGCAACACGAGGAGATGGTGGAGAAACTAGGCCCCTTGGCTCCCAGGATCATTGACACCTGGCCCGAGGCCATGTCCCCTAACATCATGGGTACCAGGAAGGGGCTTACGCGGGATGGCCCCTTCTCATGCAGGACTCCAAACTGCTGGGAAAGGGTTTGAATTCCACCGATGCCACTTGCTATCATCACCCCTATTCTTTCACTATTGGTCGGATCAATCTTGAGGTTAGCCTGTTTCACCGCCTCTAGCGAGGCGACTGCGGCGAACTGTATAAAGCGGTCCATTCGGCGAGCCTCTTTGCGGTCCAGGTAGTTCGCAGGGTCAAAATTCTTGACCTCGGCGGCAATCTTGGTCTCAAAACCCTGGGGATCAAAGGAGGTGATGTAGTCCACCCCCGACTTGCCTGCAATGAGGCCTTCCCATGTGGAAGGAGTATCCAACCCAAGAGGGGTTATCATGCCTATGCCTGTGACCACTACTCTGGTATTCATTTATGCCTCTTTAATGACGAAGATTAGGTACGTGGTGCCCCTCTTAGCTGAGATAGCGATGTTCCAAGAGTCACGAATTTTTGCTCTATTATACTTTATACTCGCCCCAAGGATAGCCCCTGTTGCAATACCCTCGATGCCCTACTTTCTATCTCCTTTGTCATTAGTAGGAACGGACTACTTCATAGGTTCCTTGGAGAATTCGATCATGGCGTGCTCGAGGGTTTCTTCCGTGGCATAAGCCTTTACCAGCGCCTCCTTCAAGGCATCAACCTGCACGGGGAGGCCAATGGGCACCTTCTCTTTGGCTCCCTGGCCAAATACCTGTAGTGTTAAAGTCTCTGAAAAAGGCTCAACGGCCAGATTCACGGCTATTCTCTTGTTGTTATCCCAAAGCAGGGTCCAGGAGCAATCGTAAAAAAGCAACTCCTCATCGGTGGCTATAGACCTTAAAGACGCCCCGCGCACTGTTTCCAATTCACCCCTGCTCTCCAATAGACCCCTGTTCATCTCTTCGAGGAGGGGAAGTATTATTCCATCCACCTGGTCGGCGGTCAGCCATAGTTTAGCGACCGCACTGGCGTGGGAAGGGCTGACCTCGAATTGCTGGCCAGCTCTGCCCAGGAAAGCCAATGCTTCCCTTCTGTATTGCACCTGTTTTTTGGCCTCCTCCAGCCATGAGGCTTCGCCGCTGGTCATGTCTGGCTATCTATCCTCGTCTATCAGGATCGCTCTGGTCGGCGCTCCGTCGGAACCTGCTATCATGAGAGGAAAGCATACAAGAGTATAATGCCCGGGACGGATAGCAATCAAGTTTAATCCCTCAAGAATGAGCACTCCTCCTTTGAGGAGAGTCAGGTGCGTGGGAAATTTCTGACTGCCGAAGGCCTCTACTGAGAGATAATCGATGCCGACTAGCTTGATGCCCCGTTGCACCAGCCAATTAGCGCTCTCGGGGTCGAGATATGCGAAGTCTCTCTGGAAGCCTTTCTTCTCCCATAGGTGAGAGTTTCTGGTCTTTAGCAGGAGGCGTTTGGTGTCTCCTGGGATATGGGCCTTTTCAAGGTCGGTGCAGGTTATAGCTCTATCGCTGCGAAGCTGCCTAACCAGTGCCGGTCCATAGAAGATGTCTAAGGGGAGCTGATCCACCCTAGCGCCTTCTGGCAAAAGGTGATAAGGGGCATCTATATGAGTGCCAGTATGGGACCCCATTGCCAGGCTGGTGAGGTTCAAAGGGGCACCTTTCTCAATTTGGGCTATGGGTCTTATCTGGAATGGGGGATCGCCCTCATAAACATGCATGTCGCTGGCGATGGGCACACTTATATCGTACAGTTTCACTGTTCATTGACCCCATTTTGGATACACCGATATAATATCACAAGACTTAAGTTATGTTGAAAGAGTGGGTGGAGATGATGCCAGTGGACAACGAGGCCGAGCCTGGTTTAAGGTCGTTCCAACCACCGACGGTCGCCATTGAAACCCACGGCTGCAAGCTCAACCAGGCTGACTCCGAGCTTATCGCCCGCCAGTTTCGGCAGGCTGGCTATCGGACAGTATCCACTGGCCAGCCTGCCGATGTTTATATTGTGAATACCTGCACCGTCACACATATCGCTGATCGCAAGGCCCGGCGGTCTTTTCGGGCTGCTCGTAGCCGTAACCCCGGTGCTCTAATTGTTGCCACCGGTTGCTATGCTCAACGGGTTCCGAGGGAGCTGGTCAAAGTGGAAGGCGTTGACCTGGTTGTGGAAAACCGTGACAAGGCCAATTTGTTGGAACAGGTGCAGACGTTGAAAGGCGATAAACCAATCCCAAACGAGATTGGGGAGGAGTCGCCTTGTGAAAACCATGCGTCTGCCTCTCGGACCAGGGCCATGGTGAAGATTCAGGAGGGCTGCAACCAGGTGTGTGCCTACTGCATCGTTCCCAAGGTACGGGGCAGAGAGCGCAGTATTCCCCTAGAGAAGTTGATAGAGCAGGTAAATGCCCTGGTATCTGCGGGTTGCCTGGAGGTGGTGCTTACGGGCACCCAGTTAGGCTCCTACGGATTTGATATACCGGGCATGAATATGGCCCGACTCGTAGAGGGCATCCTAACCGATACCCCTGTGCAGCGCCTTCGTGTATCCTCTCTTCAGCCACAGGACATCTCCTCGGAGCTGTTAGAGCTCTGGTCTGACCCGCGTCTCTGCCCGCATTTTCATATTCCTCTGCAAAGTGGCAGCAACACCGTCCTCAAGCGCATGCGTCGAAGATATACTACTGAGCTCTTTGCTGAAAGGGTAGAGGCCATTCGTCAGAAGGTTCACCATGTCTCCATCACCACCGATGTTATAGTAGGTTTTCCAGGCGAGACAGAAGAGGATTTTCAGGAGACCCTCAGCTTCTGTGAGCAGATGAACTTTGCCGACATCCACGTCTTTCCCTTCTCCTCAAGGCCGGGCACCAGCGCCGCCTATTATAAGGATAAGGTGGATCCAACTACCAAAGGGCAGCGTATGGTGAGAATGCTTGACTTGGCAAAGGCCCAGGCTGCAGTCTTCAGGGCTAGCTTCATCGGTACCATACGGCCGGTTCTTTGGGAACGGTCTAGGGTTGTTAACAGCAAAGTGCTGTGGCCTGGGCTAACAGATAACTACATACGGGTTTACACTCAAAACGCCAGGCCTTTGCAGAAACACCTCACCATGGCTGAGCTACTCGAAGAAGAAGATGGCATCTTGCACGCCAAGGCTCTTGTGTAAGAAGTCATTCTTGGACTGCTTTGATGTAGAGCCATTCCTACGAAAATGAGTGCTCTGGAATGTCTCTTTTGTCATTGCGGGGAGGCGGTAGCCGACGAAGTCCCGATGAAATCGGGAGAGGGGAGTTGCAACCCTGCCCCCAGATTGCCACGCCCCGATTGCATCGGAGCTCGCAATGACGTTTGTAGCGTTCTTCTGGTACACCACACTAGTGAGTCAGGAGTCTGGTGGGAGGGACGAGAAGGAGAACACCACCCGTCCGTAGTGAGCCTACGAGTGGTGGCCGTTCCGGGGGGGCCAGAAGCGCGGGTGAGCCGTGCTCCCCGTCTCCACATAGGAGTGAATGGCCTGATAGATGGCCTCCATCTCCCGGTCCCTGTCGTCGGGGTAGAAGTACGGGCGGGCCACAATACCGCCGAAGACCTGCACGATCTCCTGGTGGTCGTCAACGATGAAGTCGGGCTGGACGGCCACACCCTGGCGCTCCCACTCCGCCCGGTAGTTCATCGTGGGCTTGAGGTACACCCCGGCGATGAGGGGCTCCAGGTTGTGGGCCCGCACCTCGTGCCAACGAAGCCCCACGCCAGACCAGATGTGCAGCGTGTGGCCATCGTCTATGAGGCTCTGGAAGCACTCTTTGACCCCCGGCCGGAGGAGCCCGTAGGCCGAGATGATGGTGTAGTCC
>JACQTT010000055.1 GCA_016210665.1 Chloroflexota bacterium
CTTCCGGGCGCCAGATTTACAGTCTGGTGGTATTAGCCGCTCACCCACCCCTCCTGGGCCACATCTCCTTACTCTACCACACAGCGCTTTTTCATCCAAGCCCCAGAGGGGATTCGAACCCACTAACCTCCCGATTACAAATCGGATGCGCTGCCGTTGCGCCACTGGGGCTTATGCACCGACAACTCTCCTCCGTCATGGAGCGATGTTAAGTATATGATACTTGGACTTCCAGGTCAACAGCAACCTATTGACAAACAATGGAGGGGCTAATAAACTGCCTATCAACCAAGGTACATAAACAACCGAATATACGGTGAAGGCGCCCTTAGGGGCTTAATGAGGAAGCCGGTGAGAGGCCGGCGCTGTCCCGCAACGGTATGTCCCGACTTATGTCGGGACGAGTCCGGACGACTGCCTTCACTTGTGTCGTCGGGCCTTCGAGGAAAGGCGCAGGCATAAGTAGTTTGATCCTTGCTAAACCCTGCCTATTTTCTGAGGCGGGGTTTTTTGATGCTCAAAAAAGGTCGGTGTTCCCCTAAGCTGGGGATGAAAATCACTGAGAAGAAGGAGGGGTCATGGCTTTTTATACATCCGTATCAAGACAGGTGCCTTGGGTTATGGCTGGAAGGGGGGAGGGCGTCCACTCCTGGATTCGCAGGGTTTGGGTGGAGGGCCTTGTTCTATTGGCCTTTTGCGGCGCTATTTTGGCCACAAACTATGCTTTGACATCGCTCCCGAATGTAAAAATTTTCGACCTGATGGTCTTTGTGGCAGGCTACACCCTGGGGTTTCGACGGGGCGCCGCTGTAGCCGCGGGTGCTTGGCTGGTATACGGGACCTTCAACCCATGGGGTGCCACGTCTCCTGCTTTGCTAGTGACAGTCATCCTCTCTGAACTGGTCTATGCTCTGGCAGGAGCCTTCTTCCGCCGCTTGATTGCTCCTGACAAACTCCCTCTTCGCCCTGGGCTTCATACTATCGCGCTAGTGGCTGTGGCGGTGGCATCCACTCTGGCGTATGACATATCAACCAATATTTACACAGGTATCTCATGGGCCCAGTTCGCCCGATCGTCTGACTATGGTAGATGGATCGTGATAGCTATCTTCAATCCCGGAGCCCTCTGGTTCTCAGGGGTGCACGTAGGCAGCAATATCCTTTTCTTCTCTCTTCTAGCCCCACTTCTGGTAAGGGTTATAGTCAAAGCAAGGAGGACTCATGGTTAAGACTAAAGCTGTTAAGAGTTTTCTAGGTCTGGGGCTTGTGGGACTATTGGCTGGTCTTCTTCTAGTGTTGGGCTGTGCCCGAACAGCGGTGCCAACTCCCATACCGATACCCACACCTACGCCTATCCCTACCATCAAAGTCACCATGCTGGTGCAGGTGAACGAGAAGGACCTGCGCTGGTATCGGGATGTGGCAGTTCCCAAGGGAACCAACGCCTATGAGTTGACGGAGCGGATAACGGAAGGCAACTTGAAGGCCCAATGGTACCCCGCTTTTCGATCTCATTTTGTTCAGGGGATCCTGGGAGTGGAGGGTAAAGCGCCCTTCTTTTGGCTGATTTTCCTGTGGGACGAGTCTGAGCAGAAGTGGGAGCCTCTTCCCGTAGGGTCAGATCTCTTCTCCCTCCACGATGGGCACGCGCTGGCCTGGGCTTACACCGACACCTCTCAAAAACCCAAGCCGCTACCTGTGGGAAAGCCGTAAGCCAGCCCATCCGCGCGGCCTTTGGTGGAAGGAGTGTATAGGCTTCCGCTCTTTGGTGAGCTTGTCGAACCTCGAACTCACGTCAGACAATTCCCTGTCCACGATCAGGGGTAATAGGGGTGGAGTTGAAGAGTGAGGGAGACAGCTGGTCACGGCAGCCTAGTACACCGGCTAACCCATGATCGTATCAATAAGCTTCCAAGAGTATAATAGCTGTAAATTGGGACGCTAAGTTCGGCCGTAGGGAGGCGAAGGCGTGAAATGGGTAACTCGTCAGGGCGCGAGGGTTGACCGGGTGGCGTGCCCTTGGGTGATTAAGAAATTTATAGACCCTCAGGCTCAGTTCCTTTTCGTCCCCGTGGAACAGGTGTTGGAGGTGGCGCAGAGAGAGAGGGCTATCCCCTTCGATAGCCAGGGTGCAGAACTGGACCACAAAGAAGGGAAGTGCACTTTATTTATGACTTTTGGAACTCGTGAGGTGAACAGCTGGATGGGCAAGGCATTTGCCTCGTTCATTGAGGAATCTCAGCGGACAAAAGCGGGCAGCAAGCTTTTTACCGTAGCGATGAAAGGCCTGCGACATGAGCGGGTTATTCACGACCTCTTTGCTGAACTCCTGCGCACTCATGTTCCAGATAGCATCACCGTAATCACAAATTATGGACGCGGTGTAGACATCACTATGAGCGACGGGTCACGAGTGGTTGCGGCTATTGAGGTCAAGTGCCCGATGACTAATTCAGGAGGAGTCAGAGACAAGACGCGTAAGCCAGGCCATTTGCCTAACGACGCGGCGAAGCTAGCTGGTTCACTTCAGACCGGTGCAATGGCGGCCTATGAGTTTGTGGTTCTAATTGAGTGCTTCGGCGTAGGCCTACATGGTTATCCCGTCCCTGTACATGGAATCAGATGGCCTACGAGTAGTACTTATACTCCGGCGTGGGGAGAAGGAGAAGTAGAAGCCACGATGAAGCGCCTCCAGATGAAGCGCATCCAGGGCTGGACACGAGTCGCATTGCCCAAAGGTAGAACGGACGTCGCAGCTTTCCTAGACTGTGCGTTGTACAAGATGAACATACCCGCCGGGCGCCAGTAGCGGGGCCGCACTGTGACAAAGGCACGTCTGTTGTATTGCCTCTGTCTAAAGGAGGCGATACTATTAGAGGCCATGAATGAGCGCAAAGACGACCTCAAGCGTACCCCTTTGTTCGAGGCTCACGTAACTTTAGGGGCTCGCCTCGTGCCCTTTGCCGGCTGGGAGATGCCTCTACAATATACCAGTATCTTGGACGAGGCGCGGGCTGTGCGCACCAGATGCGGTATTTTTGACATATCCCATATGGGGCGTGTCATCTTTACTGGCTCCGGGGCTGCCTCTTTCCTCCACAGTATCCTTACCGCCGACGTTCTAGGCCTTCAGGTTGGAAGGGCACGTTACAGCCTGGTCTGCAATGAAGAGGGAGGCATCATTGATGATACCCTGGTGTATCGCTGGAGCATGGATCGGTTCATGTTGGTGCCTAACGCCGCCAATACCCCCGCCGTGCTGAAGTGGGTGTCCCTCTGGATCTCAGATCACCCAGATGCACAGTTCCAGGAGGTAACCCATGAGTATTCTATGATAGCCTTTCAAGGCCCAGACGCAATCAACATTCTTGAGAAGCTCTGTCCCATCTCTATCTCTTCGCTCAGGCCATTTGGCTGCATCGAGGCGCAGGTATCGGGCAGGGATGTTTTGCTATCCCGGACTGGATACACTGGCGAAGATGGCGTGGAGCTGATTCTATCCAGGGAACATGCTGCTCACCTGTGGGGGCTTCTCATAGAGAGGGGTGCTAAACCCTGTGGCCTCGGAGCCAGGGACGTCCTTCGCCTGGAGGCCGGCCTGCTTCTCCACGGCAGCGATATGGATGTGTCCATCAATCCCTTCGAGGCGGGGCTGGAGCGCTTCGTTAAAGCCAACGAGGAGGGCTTTATCGCTGGCAGAGCCCTGGCAGCGATCAGAGTGCAGGGTGTGTCCAAACGCCTGGTAGGTTTTGATCTGGCGGGCAGAAACATACCTCGCCATGGTTATCCTATCCTGGATGGTCAGAAGCAGATAGGAGGGGTGACCAGTGGGGGATATTCTCCCACCCTTGACAAGAACATAGGCCTGGGTTATGTTCCTCAGAGGTATTCTACTCTAGGTAGCCAGTTTCAGATTGACATAAGAGGGAGAGTAGCTGATGCGATGGTGGCACACCTCCCGTTTTACTCTCGTCTGAGGGGCGCGTGAATCCTTCTGACCTGAAATACTCTAAAGAGCACGAGTGGGTTCGCATCGAGCCGGGAGGCGCTGCCTTGATTGGCATAACGGCCTTTGCCGCCGAGCAGCTGGGTGATGTGGTCTATCTGGACCTTCCCTCCGTTGGCACTGAGCTAAAGCAGTTCGGCAAGCTAGGGGAAGTGGAGTCTGTAAAGGCAGTCTCGGAGGTCTATGCTCCCATCAGCGGACGGGTCATTGGGCGTAACGAAGAGGCTATAGCGCATCCCGAGCTGGTAAATAGCGAGCCGTACGGAAGGGGTTGGTTTTTGAGGGTTGCCGTCAAAGAGCGGGGCGAGTTGGATAACCTGCTATCGGCTCAGGAATACGAGGAGTTTTTAGCTGCTGAAGTTTAGGGAAGGCTTACTGGTCTTGTAACGAGGGAATTTGGAGTTGACAACAACATGGTTATCTGGCGGTGATATGATCAAGCAGCAAAAGGGCGTCTCTATCCATTTTGAATAGTCTGCGTATGTATCGTGTGTCTGCCGTCATTGCGTTTGCGTTCTTTGTTGCTGTCTCTTTATCATGCAGAGCGACACCAAATCAACCCACTAGACAAGTGACACCAGGCCAACCCGCCTTGCATACGGAGAGCATTGATCTCGCCGATTTGTGGCTTGGCGTTTCGACAGCGCCTGTAGAAGAAGGAGATCGTGTAGACGTAGTTGTTAGTATTCGACAACGTGGCGATGAATCGGCCCGATGCGGGCGGCCAAATGTAAAGGATGCCTTTGGTAATGTTCTCGTGACCCTTTCACCCTACGAGAATCAGCCTGGCGTGGGTGCAACTTATAGGTACGCATTTTACGCGGCTGCTGCCGGGTTGTACTCAGTAGAACTAGACAACAAAGAGTGCGATATTAGGAGAACAATAGCCGCTGCGGTGGTTACATGGACAGTTTACCGCCAGTGAACTCGATACTAATATAAGGATTAAGAGGTATAGATTCTAGTTCTATGAGTACCCATCCTTTTGCAGTGCCTTACCTGCCCAACACCGATTCTGACCGCCAGGAGATGCTTAAGGCCATAGGCGTTGACTCGGCAGGTGATCTGTTTCGGGATATACCTCCCAAGTACAGGAATCCCAGCCTTAACCTGCCTGCGCCCCTCTCGGAGATGGAGCTATTGGGAGAAGTGGGGAGCATGGCTCAGCAGAATCTCATTCCAGGGGAATATGCCTGCTTCCTTGGTGGAGGGGCGTATCGTCACTATATCCCCTCGGTGGTTCGCCAGATTGTGAGCCGTGGAGAGTTCATGACCTCATACACTCCTTATCAACCGGAGGTTAGTCAGGGAACTCTTCAGGCAACATATGAGTTCCAATCTCTGATATGTCAGCTCACGGGCATGGAAGTAGCCAACGCCGGCATGTATGACGGCGCTAGCTCCTTTGCCGAGGCCGCCCTCATGGCCTGTCGGTTGACTAAGAGGGATAGGATAGCTGTCCTGGATACAGTTTCTCCCAGCTATCGAGAGGTGTTGGTCACATACGCTTTACCCCAGGGCCTTCAGGTAGATACCGTAACTCCAGGCACAGCATATCTGGAGGAAGGCACCGCATGCCTTCTGGTGCAGTCTCCTAATTTTCTTGGATATCTGGAGGAGCTAGAGCATCTTTCACGTCGGACTCACGACCAGGGGGCTTTGCTGGTAGTGGCGACGGATCCTATTTACCTGGGTATGTTTCGCACCCCAGGTGACTACGATGCCGATATTGTTACTGCCGAAGGACAGCCCCTAGGCGTCCCATTGAGTTTTGGGGGCCCCTACGTTGGGATTTTTGCTTGCAAGGAGAAATATCTTCGCCAGATGCCTGGTCGCATCGTTGGCAGGACCCTTGACAGCCGCGGACGTGAAGGATATGTTCTTACTCTCCAGACTAGGGAGCAGCATATTAGGCGGGAGAGGGCGACCTCTAACATCTGTACCAGCGAGGCTTTGGTGGCCTTGGCGGCTACCGTTTATCTCTCCGCCCTGGGTAAAAGGGGGCTGCGTCAAGTAGCCGAGTTGTGCTATCACAAAGCTCACTACGCCTCTTCCCTAATCAGCCAGATACCAGGATACTCCCTGCCGGTTCAAGGCACCTTCTTCAAGGAGTTCGTCATCCGTTGTCCCCTACCTCCTCACGAGATTAACACCCGTCTGTTAGAACATGGCATCATCGGTGGGCTAGATATAAGCGCCCACATATCTGACGGCATGCTTCTCTGCTTTACGGAGATGAATACGCGAGAAGAGATAGAGTCTCTGGTAGGTGTACTGGCAGAGGTTGGAAAAAGAGCATGACCACTCCTGAACTGGATCTAGTGAGGAGACGCCGTCAGCTTCTCATGGACCGAAGCGTCTCAGGGCGTGTTGCTACAACGCTGCCCCCTTTGGATGTGCCTGTACAAAGGTTGCCATCAGAGGAGCTACTTAGGCGTGACCTTCAGCTTCCTGAGGTAACGGAGGGAGAGCTGGTGCGTTACTTCGCCCATTTGAGCCAGCTCAACTTCTCTGTGGACACCAACTTCTATCCTCTGGGGAGCTGCACAATGAAATACAATCCCAAGCTCCATGATGAGGTAGCTTCTCTGCCAGGCCTCTCCCAGATTCACCCCAGGCAGCCCGACAGCACATTGCAAGGCGCTCTGAAGCTAATGTATCAACTTCAGTCATATCTGGCGGAGATCACCGGTATGGCTGGAGTCAGCCTAGCGCCTCTGGCTGGTGCCCACGGGGAGTTAGCCGGCATGCTCATGGCTAGGGCCTACCATCTTGAACGGGGGGATACCCGCCGGAGCACAGTTCTGGTTCCGGATAGCGCCCATGGCACCAATCCCGCCTCCGCTGCTATGGCCGGCTTTGAGGTGGTTACCGTCCCCTCGGACAGGCGTGGCAACATGGACCTGGAGGCCCTGAAATCCATGATATCTGATAGGTTGGCGGCCATAATGATTACCATGCCCAATACCCTGGGTCTCTTTGAGCCTGACATCGCCAAGATTTGCCAGATGGTGTATGAGGTTGGAGGCATCGTTTATGGCGACGGAGCCAACATGAATGCTCTGCTGGGCCGGGCCAAGCTGGGAGAGTTGGGCTTCGATGTGGTGCACACTAACTTGCACAAGACCTTCAGTACTCCCCATGGGGGTGGTGGCCCTGGCGCAGGCCCAGTCTGCGTATCCTCCAGGCTGGTGCCCTACCTGCCCGCCCCAGTTGTGGAACGAGGGAATGGAGGGGAAGGGGAGGAATACCATTTAGTAGCGCCGGAGAAGACCATCGGGAAGATAGCGGCCTTTCATGGCGCTTTCGGGGTTCTGGTCAGGGCCTATACCTACATCCGTCTGCTGGGAGAGTCGGGACTTCGCCAGGCTAGCGAGGACGCCGTTATCAACGCCAACTACATCTTGAGCCAGCTAAAGGGAGATTATCATCTCCCATATGACCGCCCCTGTATGCACGAGGTAGTGTTCTCGGCTAACAAACAGAAGGCCAACGGAGTCCGCGCTCTGGACATAGCCAAGCGGCTCATAGACTACGGCATCCATCCCCCCACCATGTACTTCCCTCTCATCGTGGAGGAGGCGCTGATGATCGAGCCTACGGAGACCGAGAGCAAGGAGACCCTGGACTACTTCATTCATGCGATGAAGACCATAGCCCAGGAGGCTGAGGGAAGTCCCCAGTTGCTAAAGAGTGCGCCCCACAATACTCCCAACACCCGCCTGGATGAAGCTCGCGCCGCAAGACAGCCGGACCTGAGGTGGAAACAGAGCTAAGTCTGATATTTCCAGACCGAAAGAGACAAGAGGCAGGCTCCATTGATTTGAGGTTTCCAGCAGGAGTGTAGGTCAAGCCAGGGCAATAATACGCATCTTCTGCTATAATTGTACATAAACTTCAGGAGGCATTGAAATGGTAGAAGTTGGACAGCCCGCGCCGGATTTTACCCTTCCCGCCCACTCTGGCGAGAACGTCACTCTCAGCCAGTATAAGGGACAGAAGAACGTTATACTCTCCTTTCACGTCGCGTCTTTTACCGGCGGCTGAGCCCACCAGTGCTCCTCCTTTCGGCTGGAGAACCGCCGGTTCGAGGAGAAGGATACCCAGGTCCTGGGTATAAGCTGCGACAGCCGACCAGCCCAGACGGCCTTTGCCGCCTCATTGGGAGGTATATCCTATCCCCTCCTCTCGGATTTCCATCCCAAGGGTCAGGTGTCGGAGGCATTTGGAGTTTACAATCCAGAGCGAGGGAACAGCCGCAGGTCTATTATCATCATAGACAAGCAGGGAATCGTTAGATATAAGCGCATATACGATCGGGGGCTTCCTGACACCAACGAGGTCATGGCAGAGCTAGAGAAGCTCTGATGCCCTAGGTGCAGTCCTTCATGTTCCAAAAGTTGCCTGAGGATTCGCAAGCAAGCCGCGTTTTCCGGCAAGGGGATCTGTCCCTGCTCATAGATCGTAAGGGCCGCCGCTATATGCTCCGCCTGGAGCAGGGCAAATCCTTTCACTCCCATATTGGCACCCTTCCCCACAGCGAGATCATAGGCAGAGAGCACGGTTGTCGAGTCGTTACCTCTGGAGGTCAGCGACTCCTGGCGATAAAGCCCACCATGGCCGATTTTATCCTGGAGATGCCCCGCATCGCTCAGGTCATTTACCCTAAGGACGTCGGAGCCATTGTAACTTACGGCGACATCTTTCCGGGAGCCCATGTCTTGGAGGCGGGCACCGGCTCCGGCGCCCTTACCATCGCTCTTTTAAGGGCAGTGGGTGAAAATGGCTACATCACCTCCTACGACGTGCGTCCCGACATGATGGAGCGAGCAGAGAAAAACATCCATTCCTTTGTGCCTGGCTGCGATAACCTCGTCCTAAAGCTGGGGGATGTCTATGAGAGGTTTGAGGAGCGCGACCTAGACAGGGTCATTCTGGACCTCCCCGAGCCGTGGCAAGTGGTGCCTCTGGCGGCCGAGGCGCTGGTTCCTGGCGGGATTTTCCTGAGCTTCCTTCC
>JACQTT010000056.1 GCA_016210665.1 Chloroflexota bacterium
CCCTGACCGGAGGCCGACCCGGCTCCCCGGTGATGCTCATTATGCCCCCCATGCCCTGCACTATGACGTCCAGCGCCGGTCTTTGAGCATATGGCCCCGTCTGTCCAAAGCCGGATATGGCAGCGTAGATAAGCCTGGGGTTTATCTCCTTAAGCGCCGTGTAATCGATCGCCAGTTTCTTGGCGGTGCCGGGGACAAAGTTCTCTATCACCACGTCGGCATGTTTCACCAGAGACAGGAAGATGTCTTTCCCTCTGGGGCTTTGGAGGTTCAGGGTTATGCTCTTCTTGCCCCGATTCAGGCTCATGAAGTAAGCGCTCTCGTCGTTGGCAAAGAAAGGCCCAGTCCAACGGGCCCTGTCGCCGGAGCCGGGGCGCTCCACCTTTATCACCTCGGCGCCCAGGTCGCAGAGGATCATGGTGCAGTAGGGGCCCGAGAGAATCCAGCTCAGGTCCAGAACAGTGATGCCTTCTAGCGAGCCGGGCAACGCTACCTCCCAGATAACAATGAAACCTTCCAAGCCATTCTAACAAAGATGGGCTTTGTGTAAAATCACTAGACAGCCAACCGTATTTCGCCGTAGGCAAGGAGGCACTAAGCTGTAAGATCTATTGATCGCCCTTTTTCCGCTTAGGCGTTAAAGAGGTTGACAGAGGATATACTACATGCTATCATATGGTATATAGTAAGCATTAATATCATTTAGTATACACTAATTATATCAGTAACATTAACCGATTGATAGTATGATACGTATCATATGTTTATTGTAAAGCCCGACAGACACTCATTTGAATTGGAGCAGCTAGAACTGATTCGTTTTCGCGTAGATCGGTTCCTTTTGATGCCGAAGCATGAGGCGTGGCTTCGGCGTGAAGCATTTGTGCGTCAAGCCTACTCTTCGACAATGATAGAGAATGCCACTATAAGAGAAGAGGAGTTGACGAAGGCTGAGAGTGACCTTACTGTCGATCGTCCGGATGTTAAGAATTATGCTAGGGCGCTCGAATTCGTGGACTTCCTGAGTAATCTTAACGGCTTGATACTCGATGAATTGATCGTTCGTCAGATACATTGGTCATTGATGAGTGGAGTTCACGACACATATTATCTGCCGGGTAATTACCGCAAAGACACTAACTGGGTAGAGGATGCTGGAATCAAGGTCTACCAGCCCCCTCATCAATTCGATGTTCCTATACTTATGAGAGAATTCATTATGGAACTAAGAAAGGAAGGGTTACACCCTGTTCTCAAGGCTGGAGTCGCTCATCTTCATTTGGTCGCCATCCATCCGTTTGTAGATGGAAATGGTCGCGCTGCCAGACTTCTAGCCACGTTATTGCTCCAGAACTCCGGATGGGGATTTAGAAATATACTGTCATTGGACAACTACTATCAAAGAAACAGGAACGAATATATCGGAGGCTTGTCCTCAACATTAGGTTCCAAGTTCTCTCAAGATTATGATGCGACTCCTTGGTTGGAGTTCTTTTGCAGGTCAGTTCTGCTGGGGGCTCAACTCCTCGAAGGACGCCTAACTGAATGGCAGATGATGGTGGATAAGATTCATAAAGACATGAGACCATCGGGTCTTTTGGACCGCCAGATTGACGGGTTTATATATGCGGCCCGCAGAGGTGAGATTACACGGCGTGATTATGTTGAAGTTGCAGGGGTATCTCCGTTGACTGCTACAAGAGACCTCGCTTTGTTAGTAAAGCAAGGCTACTTGAAGGCGGAAGGTTTAGGTCGGAATCGAGCTTATAAACTCGCCCGGCCAGTTTCAACAAAGGGGGTCAATAAACACTCCGTAGGAGAATAATCCCGTCTCTTATAGCGACCCAAAAACTACTTAGCCCATCATGGTTTAAGCTCAGATACAGGGAATAGCATGGTTTCGTAATCAGCTATTCCACTGGCGTTTCTAGATATGTTCCAAGAATCTCTTTAGCTCTCTGCTGCTCTTCCTCAGGCACCATAAGGCGGCAGGGATAGGGCGAGACCCCCAGAAAGGAGACGGCATCGCTAGCTCGGATCTCTGCCGAGATTCTCTCTTGCCAGAGAAGCTCCCTCCATATCTCGGCGGTAAGCTGATCTGGCGCTGTAGCCAAATATACCCACTTCATGTGCTTATCCAGAGGAACTCAGGGGTTTCGCTCATCTCACGGTGACGGCACCGGGCGCAAAACCTGCTTCACTTCAAACTGCTCTAAATAGGCCTTGCCAGGACCTAGCATCGCATCTAATTTTCCTTGAAGCTCTGAGCAGTAATCAATGGTTATCAAGGGCATCTCCAGCCTGATAACGCGACCGTTTGTAGCAACCTCCAACGTTACGGTATCTTGGCCTTGATGCTCCAAAAGGAGAGCCATTACCTCTCTCAGAAGCTGCTCATCCTCCTCTGGTTTTCCCGTTTCTTTTAATTGAAGGCGGAGCCGACTCTTCTTAGTAGGCTGCTCGCCAAAACTTTTCGTTTCCTCTTGAGATGACGGATCGCCCTCTGCAGACAAAGGGTACGGCTTTGCCTCTTCACATGACACGCTAATCTGGTCATCCCTTAGTCGAACTCTGCCTACAACCATCAGGAATGCACCCTCCTGCCAAAGCTCTCGGGTCTTCTCCATCAGATCGGGCCATACGGTTACCTCGACTCCCTTGTCCAGGAGCTCTAGGTTCACACTTAAAAATGACCTCTGGTCCCTGGTTAACCTGGTTGCTACTGAAGATACCTGCCCTGCCAGCACTATCCTCTTACCTGCCATCTCTGGCTCCAACTGGTAGCTGAAGACGATGGCGTTGGAGCGAGCCGCCATACTGCTGAGGGGATTCTCCGACAGATACACGCCCAGAAGCTCCTTTTCCCAGGCAAGCTTTTCTCTGGGGGTTACCTCTACCTCTTGTAGATAGAGGGATGCCACGGGTGTGGGAACGTTCTCTCCAAAGAGGTCAAACATGGTAGTCTGACCGGACTGGCGTAGCCTGGACTCTCTTTGAGACAGAGAAAGGATACGGTCAATAGCTGCCAGAAGAGCACCTTGGTGTCCCACCGAGTCCAGTGCTCTCACCTTAATAAGACTATCCATAGTGCGACGGTTAAGCCCTTTCATGTCCACACGTCGGCACATATCTTCAATAGAAAGGAAGGGGCCGTTTTTGTTCTTGTCCTCGATCAGTGGTCCCAGGGCAGCAGCGCCTACGTTTTTGATAGCTCCCATTCCAAAACGTATGGAATCTCGGCCGTCTTCCAGTTTCTCAATACTGAACTCTATATCCCCTTTGTTTATGTCCGGTGGGAGCACGGGAATACCCAGACGGCGGCACTCGTGAACGGCAGCCGCCACCTTTTCGGTCTGGCCCATGTGAGAGTTAAACAGGGCTATCATGTACTCTACGGGATAGTTGGCCTTAAAATAGGCGGTCCAACAGACAATTAGCGCGTAGCTTACGCTGTGAGCCTTGTTGAAGGCATATCCGGCAAAGGGCTCTATCAGGTTGAATATCTCCTCCGCCAGCTTCCTGGAGAATCCCTTTTTGAGCGCACCTTCTATGAACTTCCCGCGCTCACTGCGCATGACCTCAGGTATTTTTTTGCCCATGGCCTTTCGAACCTTGTCCGCCTCCCCAAGGGAGTAGCCAGCGAAAGCCTGGGCAATTAGCAATACCTGGTCCTGGTAACAGATAACCCCGTAGGTCTCCTGAAGAATGTCTCGCAGGGCATCGTGGGGGTAGCGTATAGGAATACGATCATGCTTGGCTTCTATGAATGTGTTGATGTGCTCCATTGGCCCCGGCCTGTAGAGGGCTATCATGGCGGCCACATCCCCCAAGGAGGAGGGCTTCAGCTCCTTGATATAGCGGCGCATACCCCCACCTTCCACCTGGAAGATTCCGGCCGTTTCTCCGGAGGAGAGGAGCTCAAATGTCTTGGCATCGTCTAAGGGGATTTCGTGAAGGTCTAGGTAAACTCCTTTGGTCTGGGCCACCAGCTTGCGAGACCTGTCCAAAATCGTAAGATTAGCCAGGCCCAGAAGGTCCATCTTAAGCAGGCCGAGTTGAGCTATGGGCTCCATAGTGAACTGGGTCATAGCCGTGCCCTGCTCATCGCCCTTAATCGGTCGCTGTAGAGGAACATATTCTGAAAGGGGTTCCCTGGAGATAACTATGCCAGCGGCATGGGTGCTTGCATGGCGTGCTACTCCTTCCAACTGACGTGCCGTATCTATGAGGTTTTTGAGGGTTGCGTCAGCGTTGTATATATCCTTAAGCTCTGGGGTGGCCTCCATCGCCTCTTCGATGGTTATGTGGAGACGATAAGGCACAAGTCGGGCCACACGGTCAACGTCGGCGTAAGGCATAGCCATGGCGCGTCCCACGTCTCTAATGGCGGCCTTAGCCCCCAGGGTGCCAAAGGTGATAATCTGAGCCACATGGTCTCGGCCATATTTGTGCATCACGTAATTGATGACTTCATCCCGACGGTCGTCCTGAAAGTCCATGTCAATGTCTGGCATCTCTTTTCGCTCTACATTCAGGAAACGCTCGAAAACCAGACGGTAGGCCAGGGGATTGACATCGGTAACTCCCAGACAATAGAGGGCCAGACTGGCGGCAGCGCTTCCACGCACGCCGAACAGGATACCGTTCTGGCGGGCGTATGAGGCTATATCCCATATGACCAGAAAGTAGTTGGCGAATCGGGTTTGTCTGATTACCTCTAGCTCATAGGAGAGGCGTAGCTCTAGCTCAGAGGTGACTTGTAAGAATCGCTTCCTTAGCCCAGCCAGACACAATTGTTCGAGGTAATCGTCTGCCGAACCACCGTTGGGCACGGGATACTCAGGAAGATGAAGCTGGGAAAAATCTAGCTCCAGTGAGCACATATCTGCAATAGACTGGGTATTGCTTATGGCCTCCGGCAGTTCGATAAAGAGGGAATCCATCTCCTGAGGGCTTTTCAGGTAGTAGGAGTCATCGCTCATTCTCAATCTCTTGGAGTCTTGAACGTTGGTGTTGGTATGGATGCAAATAAGAATATCCTGTAAAGGGGCGTCTTCTTTGCGGATATAATGGGAATCATTTGTGGCAACTATGGGTATCTCCAGCTCTCTATGGAGGGTCAGCAGCTCTCTGTTCATAGCAGCCAACTGTGGGACGCCGTCATGCTCCTGAATCTCCAAGTAGAAGTCACCAAAGACCTCTTTATACCAGCGCGCTGCCTGTCTTGCTTCTTGCAGGAGTCCTTCGGTTATGAGGCGCGGCACCTCGGCATTGAGACACCCCGACAAGACAACAAGCCCTTCCCTATGCTGCACAAGAAGCTCCTTGTCCATGCGCGGCTTATAGTAAAACCCTTCCAAATGAGCCTTGGTCACCAGTTGGATCAAATTCTGATAGCCTCGATGGTTCTTGGCTAGGAGCAACAGATGGTATGGGCTTTTGTCTGATAGGGACTTGTCGAATCGGCTTCCGGGGGCTACATAGACCTCACAGCCAATGATAGGCTTGATGCCCATCTCTTTGGCAGCCGAGTAGAACTCTATAGCACCATAAAGATTTCCATGGTCTGTTATCGCCAGGCTATCCATACCCATATCTTTGGCGCGTCTCAGGAGGGGGCGAATTCGGCTAAGGCCGTCTAGCAGACTATATTCGGTGTGGACATGAAGATGAGTAAACAAAGAAGCGTTCCTTGTAACAGTTGTGCGGGTATTATAACACTCCTTTTCCCCTATTCCATTGAAGTCCATGAGGAAATTTCAGGAAGTGAAACGATTGACCTGAGATGGAACATCGGCGTAAAATCGTGAATAGAGGAAGCACAAAAGAGGCCAATAGAAGGAGAAGGAGATGTAGATGTACTCTAGTCTTATCGGGAAGATAGAGAAGGCCAAGAGGTATGCTGAGGAGCCAGGGCGAGTTACTATCTCCGACTTGAAGGCGGCGTTCAGAGGCGAGCACGATACTCATAGCGTCTCCTTTAGAAGGGGAGAATGGCTCTGCTCCTGCGAGTTTTTTACTGGACACGGAACCTGCAGCCATTCGATGGCCCTTCAGCGGATACTTGATGGAATGCTTCCCATAGGTAGCGTGGTATCACCCTAGAAACCGCGCTGTAACCACCACATCAGGTATCGATAATGTGGGTCTATGCTTGGGGGCGTGGCTCTCGCATTTATAAAGTATCGATTCTATATTGCTCTGTTCTCTATTCCTCGAAACGCCTGAACACTAGGCAGGCATTCTGCCCACCAAAGCCAAAGCTGTTGGAGAGGACCGTATTCACCCTCTGGCGGCGAGCTACGTTGGGCACGTAGTCCAGATCGCATGCAGGGTCGGGGTGCTCGTAATTGATGGTGGGGTGAATAACGCCTTCCTGGATCGTCTTCAGGCAGGCCACCGCCTCTAGAGACCCAGAGCCTCCCAGAGCATGGCCTATCATGGACTTGGTAGAGCTGATGGGGACTTTGTAGGCCTGCCCGTTGAACACCTTCTTGATTGCCAGGGTCTCTATAGCGTCGTTCAAGGGAGTGGATGTTCCGTGGGCATTGATGTAGTCTATGTCCTCTGGTTTAATACCGGCGTTGGCTAAGGCCCAGCGCATCGCCCGGGCTGCTCCCTCTCCATTTTCGTCGGGTTGAACGGGGTGATAGGCATCGGAGGAGACACCGTAACCTATGATTTCACCAATGATTTGGGCACCCCTATTCAGGGCGTGCTCCATGGTCTCCAGGATTAGGATGGCCGCACCTTCTGAGGGGACAAAGCCGTCCCTTTGAGCATCGAAGGGCCGGCTGGCCTTTTCCGGTTCATTGTTGCGGTTAGAGAGGGCTTTAATCACACAGAAACCGCCTAATCCCAGAGGGCTGATGCCGGCCTCGCACCCCCCAGTCAGTACTACATCAGCAGCACCTCGTCTAAGAACCTCGGCAGCCTCACCTATGGACTGAGTGGAGGCAGCACAGGAGGTGATTATTGTGGCGGTATAACCCTTTAGGCCAAAGAGACGGCTCACATTGGCTGCCGCCATGTTAGGAAGAATCATAGGAATGAAGAAGGGACTCATACGCATAGCTCCCTTCTCCACCAATATACGGGCGTTCTCCTCGGTAGTTGGGAAACCGCCGTTGCCGTTTCCCATAACTATACCGAGGCGCTCTGGATCCTCTTTTGACAAGTTCAATTCTGCGTGCTCAACGGCCATTTGAGCGGCGGCAATGGCTAGCTGTGAGAAACGGGCCAGACGGCGAGCTTCCTTCGGATTAACCCATTGCGCCGGGTCAAATCCCTTAACCTCTCCCGCAATCTGACAGGGAAATTCTGAAGAGTCACACAAAGTCATGGGTCCAATCCCGGACTTGCCCAGAATCAGGGCTTCCCAGAACTCTTTAACAGACTGACCAAGGGGGGTTACCGCCCCCATAC
>JACQTT010000057.1 GCA_016210665.1 Chloroflexota bacterium
ACTCCTGTTATACGGCCATCCTGCATTCTAAGAGCAGTTACGGTCCTGCCCAGCAGCAGGGTGCCTCCGTGGCTCTTTATGTATCTCTCCGCCGACTCTCCTGACAGAGACGAGAGACCCACCCTGGAGAAACCGAGAGCAGCCTCAGCAGGGGTGCGAAGGAACCCCTCTTGGAAGATCATCAAGGCCATATAAGCGCTCACTGAACTCACATCGTCGTTCAAGGTGGGAAGGACTATTAGGTTCCAGAGGTTTTTGATGGCTCCCTCTGTCTGATGATGGCGCTTTAGCCACCTATAGAAGCTTTCTGCATCTAAAATGTCTTTGTGTGACCGACGATTAGTGAACCTCATCCTCAAAAGGGCATAAAGGGCCAAAAATTTGTTTATCAGGCTCAGATGAGGGTATTTAAGAAACGACGGAAGAAGATGTAAGCTCCCCAGAAAAGAGGTGCTGGTAAGAATGCCTTCCTTCTTGTGTCTCAGTATCCTTACCTTCAACGTATCCTGAAGGTAAGCCTTGGGATAAGCGCCAATCTTCTTCAAGAAATCTATGTAAAAGGTGCAGCATCCCATGAAGACGTGTTGGCCGTTGTCCACCTCCCAGCCAGTTTCTCGGTCTATAAAGGAGTAGGCCCTGCCCCCAAGAAAGGGACGCTTTTCTATTAGGACAACCTGATAGCCGCTGTCCAATAGTTGGCAGGCTGCCGAAAGTCCAGCCAGCCCTCCGCCCACGACTAGGACTCTCTGAGTCGATGTATCGATGGTGTAAGACTCTCTGCCCATAGTTTGGCCGTCAACATTAGTTTTTGGGGCGTCGATAGGCCGATTCGCCTGTCGAAGACGTCATAGCCCGCCGACTCGATTCGATCCAGGACTCCGCTGTAAAGGCCTCCCAAGACTCCCGGACATGCCCGGGAGCGCATAGACAACAGAGGAAGGAGTCGTTTGCTTGTTTCAAAATAGTGGCGAGCACGCTTAACCTGGAAAGCCATAAGTGCCCTAAACTGCTCATTGATTACCCCTTGTTGCAACTCCTCTTCCGAGTAGCCAAAGGCTTCAATTTCGTCCAATGGGATATAAATGCGACCTCTGTGAGCATCTTCTTTGATATCCCTGAGAATATTGGTAAGTTGCATGGCTAAACCCAGGTTTATGGCGTGATCTTTGGCTTGAGAATCGTTATAACCGAAAACCTGGATACAGATAAGCCCCACAGAGCAGGCCACCTTGTAGCAATAGGATTGCAACTCGTCAAAAGTGCGATAGCGTGTTTGAGTCAAATCCATCTCTACTCCCCTGGTGACGTCCTCGAAATACTCCAGGGGGATGTTAAACTCTCTGAAGGCATCTTGCAGAGCTATAAAGACAAGCTCTTGGGCTTTTCCTACAAAAGCGTCTGCTAATCTCTGCCGAGTTTCAGCAAGCTGGTCAATCTTGACCTCCAAGGAAAGCTCTTCGTCAGCGATATCGTCACAGAGACGACAGAAGGCGTAGGCGGCGTAAATAGCAAGGCGTTTCCTTTTCGGCAAGGTGACGAAGGCGTAGTAGAAGTTCCTTGCCTGCTCCCTGGCAATATGGCGGCAATGGCGATACGCCAACTCCACCGTGCCTGACATACCATTCATCCTAAACCCTTCTCTTTATCCACAGCTTTACCATGGTGCTTAATATAAGGCTTAACTTAGCGCCTTTAGATAGGGTTGGCCTTCTACTAAGGACATCGTAGTTTTGTCTCTCAATCGCCTTCAGGATTCTCATCCCTCCCAAGCTGAATAGGGTTATATCCAGCTTGAGTCTGTTATCTACCATATCTACTAACTTTAGCCCCTGACGGAACAGCTCAAATGTGCGGTCCACCTCAAAGGCCATAAGATGGCGGAAGGGTTCGTTTACCACTCGCCCAAGGAGCTCCTCTTGGCAATAGCCGAAACGCTCCATATCCTCTAGAGGTATGTAGATACGACCCATATCCATATCACGAGATACATCCTGCCAGAAATTGGTCAGTTGGAGGGCAGTACAGGTGTAGTCCGACAGCCTTTGACGATGATCATCTCTATAACCAAGGACATAGAGAACCAGATGACCCACCGGATTCGCCGAGTGCTGGCAATAGTATTCCAAGTCCTTATAGGTGAGATATCGCTTCTGAGTCTGGTCCATACGGTTGGCTTCTAAGAGCTTCAGAAAAGGATGAATGGGGATACTAAAGGTGTAGATAGTCTCTTGGAGGGCTATCATGTAGGGATGAAGAGGCGTAGTCTGGTAGCAGCGAAGGAGATCCTGATGCCACAAATCTAGCAGATGAAGGCGGTCTCTATGAAGCTCATCTCCCAGGTCATCCACAAAACGACAGAAGGCATAGATAGCGTATAGGTGTTTTCGTTTGTCAGGAGGTAGAAGCCAGGAAACTACTGTAAAGTTCTCATAATGAGTTCTGGCCAGTTGCTCACACTGGGCAAATGCCTCCAAGACACTGCACGACTTGGGATGCCCGGCCAGAAGCGGTTCCATAGTTTCCGCCTAAATTCCCAATACCTGAATCAATACCTCACGTCGTCGCGGCCTATCCAATTCCACTAAAAATACACTCTGCCATCGCCCCATCTGAATCTGACCGTTGGCTATAGGAATAGTCTGGCTAGCCCCAAGAATCAGGTGTTGGCAGTGGGCATGACCATTAGGAGACTCTCCATCATTCATATTAACCATGCGAACAGAGAAATCGTTATGACGATAGTGCCCGTTGCGGGAGGCTATCTTTTCCAGGAACCTTGCCATGTCTTCTAATAGAAGAGGCTCGTTTTCGTTGATCATTATCGCAGCAGTAGTGTGCCTAGAATAGACAACGACCATCCCATTTATTATCTCTGAATCTCTTACCAGACCAGCTATCTCGTTTGTTATGTCAATAAACTCCGGCGCCTCCTTTGACTCCACCTCTATCTGATAGAGTTGGGCTTTCAACGAGGATTCCCCTTGCAGAAGTTTTTGGTACGCCATTTCAACTCCTCCTGGACAAGAATCGCATAGCGACGACCGACCTTGATTTAGTAAGTTCAATACTCATAACGAATGATCTCTTTCTATCTTAGCGTTAGGCATGAAATTAGATACTATTTTACCTTTACAAATTCTTTGTACCTCCCCAGGGCCATCAACGGCCAATAGTTTCTGTAGAGGTGATAGTTAATCATAAAGCCCGATGGCAACTCTATATCTTGAAAGCCAGAGTCTCCTGGCGCGAGATATCTCTTTTGCCGTTGGCCTGTTCTGTAGCCAGGGAAACCAGTTCCAGTAAAATAGGGCTCATTCCATGAGCCATCTGGCTGCTGCGTCCCGGCTAAAAAGGCTATACTCTGCTCAAGGGCAGGATTATGTCCCTCCCCGGCGGCAAGAAGGGCAATAATAGCCCAGGCGGTTTGGGAGGCGGTGCTGGTGCCCCGTCCTCTGTAGGACGCGTCGACATAAGAGGCGCAACTCTCCCCCCAGCCTCCGTCCGAGTTCTGTCGCTCCAGAAGCCAATGCACCGCTCTTCTTACGTAGCCCTGTTGCATATCCTCACCTGCAGCCTTAAGGGCTGGAAGAACCGCTCCCGTGCCGTAGATGTAATTTACGCCCCAGCGGCCAAACCAACATCCATCGGGCTCCTGGTCTTCTAGGATGTAGTTCAGGGCTCTCATGACAGGCTTATAGTCTCCTCTGTAGCCTAGTTGTCCAAGCATCTCCACGATATGAGCTGTTACATCCACGCTAGGCGGATCCAGAGACTCCCCGAAATCCGAGAAGGGAATTTTTGTGATGAAGGTTCTGGTATTGTCCTTATCAAAAGAACCCCATCCTCCGCTCTTGCCCTGCATGCTCAGAAGCCATTGAACCCCACGGTCTATGGCCTTGCTCTTCTCTTTCTCATTAGGCACTATCACCCTATCCAGGGCCATAATAATCTCCGATGAGTCATCGGTATCCGGGTATATGTCGTTGTGGAACTCAAAGGCCCAACCTCCCGGAGGGCCTTTCCTGTTCTTCACTTGCCAGTCGCCGCCTACGAGAATCTGCTCCTTGATCAGCCACTGGGCTGCCTTGACGAGGGCGGGGTGATCAGGCTGCATCCCAGAATCCAACAGTCCTATCATAGCCAGACAGGTATCCCACGAAGGCGAAACACAGGCCTGCACTCTCCATGTATCCCCATCCTCAACGGCGAAGCCCTCAAACCCCCGTAAACCCTTGGCTATTACAGGATGATCCGCCGAGTATCCCAGGCACTTGAGAGCTAAAAGGGAGTATACCCAAGGGGGCTGAATGCCCCCCCAGCTACCGTCGGCCTCCTGATGTTCAACAATCCATCGCTCCGCTCTTCCCAACGCCTGTTCTCTGCCGGGTCTCCAGGGTATCTTCTCTTTGGAGCGCAATATCTGGTCGGCAGCGTAAAAGAAGCCCTGCCAACCCAACCACTTCTTGGGCTTGGGAAGAGAGTAGTTGATCTGGCTCTTGGGGGCTGGGTACAGCTCGTCAATACAGGCAGCATCAGGCACAGGGCATACAGGTTTCTTGGAGAGGAGTATGAGCATGGGGACGACGGTAGCCCTAGCCCAGCTAGAAAACTCATAGATGTTAAATGGGAACCATGTGGGAAGGTACATAATCTCCGGAGGCATCATTGGCGTTCCTCTCCAGTCCCACTGACCAAAAAGAGCCAGCCAAATCTTGGTAAATATACGAGCTTTCGGCACTCCCCCCTTGGACAGGATGAACTCCCGTGCCTTCTTCATCGAAGGTTCCTGGGAGGCGATCCCTGCCATCTTCAGAACAAAATAGCACTCTGTAGAGGTGCTGAGATCTCCAGGCGCTCCATAGTACTGGCCCCAGGTACCATCCTCCCTCTGTTGGCCGATGATATGGTTGGCGATCTTACGCCATCTCTGAGAATCGGCCACACCAAGAAAATGAGTAAGCAGAAGGTATTCTGCCTCCATAGTGGGATTGGACTCCAGCTCTCCCCACCAGTAACCTTCAGGGTACTGCCCTCGCATAAAATACTCCTGGGCCCTGTTTATTGCTGTCTCCAGGGCGGTCATTGTCTCTGTCGAGACTACTCTGGTGCTAACGTTGGCCATCGCCTAAGCGTACCCCTTTTCCTGAAACCACTCCACCGCCTTCTCAAGAGCCTCGTGGACGGGCGTTTGGGGCATTCCCAGCTCTCTCACGGCCTTGCTGCAATCTACGTACATGGGGTGTCGCGCAATCTTGACCCCCTCCAAGGGAATAAACGGCTCTCTACCCATCACACCTCCCTCTATCAAGTAGTCCCCGTAGCCAGCGCCCAGGGCGAGCCAGAAGGGAATCCTGACCCTGGGAGCCTGTTTCTTGGTTATCTCCGCCAGAATATCCAGAGTCTCTTTCAAAGTCATGTTCCTGTTGCCCAGGATATATCGCTGCCCCGCTTGACCCTTCTTCATCGCTAGAACGTGGGCCTTAGCCACATCCTCGACATCTACCAGATTCAGTCCCGTATTCAAGTAGGCAGGCATTCGGCCCTTCAAGAAGTCCAGGATAATTCTCCCCGTAGGAGTAGGCTTCACATCTCCCCTGCCGACGGGAGCCGTAGGATTTACTATGACCACAGGCAGCCCCCGTTCATATAGCCTGACAGCTTCTGCCTCCGCCTGAAACTTGGAGCGCTTGTAATGACCGTAGAGTTCCTCTTGCCTGGGATAATCCTCCTCGGTAGAGGGTCGGTCGTGCCTTGGAACGCCGATAGTCCCGACCGTGCTAGTATAAACAAGCCTGCTCACCCCCTCTGACAAGGCTGCCTCCAATACGTTTTTGGTACCCTGTACGTTAATATCGTAGAAGATGTTGGGTTTGGGTGCCCAAAATCTATACAAGGCGGCGGTGTGGAAGACGGCGTCGCAGCCTCCTACGGCGTCTCTCACAGCCTCTGTGTCACGAACATCTCCCCAGGCCTTTTCTACTCCTGTATCTTCAATATTTAAGGCGCTGCTTTCTCGCCTCATCAGGACCCTGACCTGGATTCCCTCCTCTATAAGGGCCCTGACAATGTTGCAACCTATAAAGCCAGTACCCCCGGTAACCAGGGCTTTCATCGGCTACTTAGGGAGACGACCTCTTCCTTGAGGCTACTTATAATCGTCCCCAGAGCCTGGGACAATGTCTCCTGGGCTGCATGAGCCTGCCTGGAGAGACGAAATAGCTCTGGGATTTGGGCCGGCCTGGATACAGCATATCGAAGAGCCTTTTTACGGCTACCTTTACCCTGGGCGGTGACGACGTCGCTGACGAAGGCAGGCAGAGAAACCTCGACAGGGTCCAGCACAGAACGCAGGGCGAGTAGGGAAATCCCCTTTGCCCTGGCCGTACGACCGACCCAGTAGCTCTCCATATCTATGACGTCTGCCAGGTAGCTACTTCCGATCCACCTCTTTAATGGCGCATCAGCAACGAACTGAGGTGCCGTTAGGCAAGCGCCCCTTTGGTGAGGTACCCTCGCGTCTTTTAAGGCTTTCACCGCCATATCCAAAAGATTATGATCGCTTTCTAGGCTATCTTCCAGGGATGAGAGGCGGCCCCCGATCCTGGGAGCCTCCGCCAGAGCGTGGAGGCGCTGACAGAGCAGAAGATCACCCGAGCGAAGGCCCTCTCTGGCCCCTCCTGCAAATCCTGCTGAAATGATGGTGCTGGGGTGATATGATTCGATGGTTTGGATAGTGGTTGCCTCTGCCTTTTGTCTGCCAATGCCTCCTTCAACGACAACAACCTCCGTCTCGGTGCTGGATTCATAAAAGCGAGGCAGGCTTGATCCCCCCTGGCAACGGAACGTCTGGTGTTCGAGCCAGCGATGAATCTCCTCTTTAAGAGCCACAATAACTGCTATCAAAGACTTATACCCTCTTCAACTTCAGATGGGTGGTTCCGGGAGGTCTGGGCACCTGATACCGCTCTTAGCATCTTCTCCTTCTCCCTGAGTTTTTTCCATGCCTCCCAAGATTTGCCGAAGGCTGTATCCTTGCCGGTGAACTCGATGTTTTTTATAGCGGAGTACAGGACCTTGAAAGGGCCTCGGCCCGCTTCGTCAAATAGCTGAATGTACGGTTGGGGCACATCGTTATTCCGATTGAATATGTAACCCATTACCTCGGTGCCATCGGTCTTTACCACTGTGATGTTCCCTCTGTAGTCAAAGGCCATATCTATCACCCTGGGAAGAGCCATGCCATTACCCAACTCAGGTACCCAGCCTTGAATCGTCTTTTCATCAGACATCTCAGAGCCTATGAGCGGAGCCAAAAAGAGATTCCTCCTGCCGTCTGACAATTTCCCCGTTATAGTAGCGGCCACTGTATCCTTAAAAGCCCTCCAGGAAGAGAAGGTGTCGTTTACCGCAGTGGGTTCATAGCCGCAATGCACCATGCAGTCCTGGCATTTCTTGTTCCCGCTCTTTCTCCCGTAATTATCCCAGGAGGTGTTTTCCATAAGGTCTTTGAAGCTTTCTGCATACCCTTCCTGCAAGAGATAACACGGACGCTGCCATCCAAAGAGGTTATAAGTAGGGTTACCCCAGGGGGTGCACTCGTAGTCGCGTTCGCCCATGAGGAACTCCAGAAACAGGGGCGATTGATTGAAGTTCCAACTCTTCCTCTTATTTCGGAGGATTTCGGAAAATAACTGATGGGTTTTGGAGCGCCGCAAGAAGTGCTCTTGGTCGGGAGCCTTGGAATAGTTGTAGCCAGGGGAGATCATCATCCCTTCAACACCTAGATTAGTCATTTCGTCAAAGAACTCTCTAACCCGCAAAGGTGAGAAACCATCGAAAAGAGTGGTGTTAGTAGTTACCCTGAACCCCCTTCTCAGGGCTTCTTTGATAGCTTCTACCGCCTCGTCGTAGACTCCTTCTTTGCAAACGGACTCATCGTGGTCCTCGCGTATGCCGTCCATGTGAATGCTGAAGCTAAGGTATTTGGACGGCTTAAACACATCCTGCTCTAGCTTCTCCTTCAACAAGATGGCATTGGTGCAAAGGTAAACGTACTTCCTTCGTTTTACCAGAGCCTCCGCCAACTCTCCGATGTAGGGATACATTAGCGGCTCACCGCCGGCTATGCTGACTACAGGAACGCCGCACTCGTCCAGAGCCTTCAGGCAGGCCTCTACAGAGAGATGCTTTTTGAGAATCTGGGCAGGGTATTGTATCTTGCCACAGCCGGCGCAGGTCAGGTTACACCTGAACAGAGGTTCGAGCATGAGTACAAGAGGATAACGCTTCCTTCTAAGGAGCTTCTGCTTCATTATATAGAGGCTCACGGCCAACATCTGGCCTATTGCAACACTCATTTACCGCCTCTTTTACCGTCAGTAATCGGCTTGCTAATACTTCCGAGTTATGAGAAAGTTCCCCAAGTCTATTAGTTCCTCCATGACACGCGGCACCAATTCAACTCCAGATAAGGCCTCTAAAGCGGCTCCGCACTGCTGCTCAGCCAATCGTTGTGAACTGGTTCGGGCGTCAACCTGTTCCATGATGGCTAAAACCTGTTTCACGTCACCATCATCCAGCTTGGTTTTAGAATAAATGGTAGTGAGAATCTCCTTATCATGGCCCTGGGCATGGGCCATAGTATAAACCACAGGAAAGGAGTTCTTCTTTTTTCTGATATCGGCGCCTACGGGCTTGCCCGTTACCTCCTCGTCTCCCCATATGCCCAGACAGTCATCCCAGACCTGGAAGGCTTGGCCCAAGGCTAGACCCGACTTGCGAAAGGCCTCTATAGTATCCCTATTTTCAGAGCCTATCAGCGCTCCCACGTGCATAGCACAGCTGATAAGGGCACCCGTCTTCTTGCCTATCATCGCCAAATAATCATCTACAGAAATCGAGAGGCGTCCTTCGTAGCTTAGATCCAGGTACTGTCCCTCAATCATCTCCAGGTAGGCCCCGGAGAGAAGTTCACAGGCTTCCAATGCCTTTGTGAGAGACAAGCCCTCACCCCTCAGTCTCCGCAGAGACATATCAGCCATGAGTCTGAGGGCGTTTCCCGCCACCAGGGCTTTAGGCTTTCCCCACACATACCAAAGGGTAGGGCGATGATGGCGCTCTTCATCCTCATCCTGGATGTCGTCGTGAATGAGGGAGAAGTTGTGGATGAACTCCAATGCTACGGCAGCAGGCAAAGCCTTACGCCACGTTCCCCCCACAGCCTCACAGGCAAATATACACAGGTTAGGACGCAGAGCCTTGCCTTCGGTACCTGCGGTGGGTCTTCCCTGGCTATCCGACCAGCCCATGTGATACCGAAGCATGTCATAGAGGTCCAGACCTCCGTCAGAGATGCCCCTTGTTAAGGCATCTCTTAGCTCGCTCCGGTATCTGGTGAAGAAACTGGGAGGTGTAGCAACGGCCAAATAGCTATTAACCACGGTTAGTAGTCCACCTTTTGGATGATATTCGATAGGGACTACATAGTATTACTATGTAAAATGCTAGCACCCGTCTAGATTCATGTCAAGGTTTTGTAC
>JACQTT010000060.1 GCA_016210665.1 Chloroflexota bacterium
CCGACACGCACACCTACACCCACGCCGACACCCACGCCGACCCCTACAGCTACTCCTACGCCTTTGCCAACGCCTACCTTTACCCCTACACCCTCCCCCACACCCGCGCCTACTCCTACCTCTACGCCTGTACCACCCAGCGGGCTGTGTAGCAGACCTTTACCGGGGCAAACGTCCGCTGACCTGACGCTTCTGATGATGCCGGCGGTAATGTTGGGGTTCTACTTCTGGCGGCGAAGGGATTGGTTACGGTATAAAACCTAGACATTCCCGCCCACCCGCCCGGGAGCCTATTCTGGGGACACCCCATACCCCGCCAAGGGGCAGGGCCCCTTGGAACCCCTTTGGATCAAGTGGCTCGTTGGAGCACTACCAGTTGTCTCTCGCTGGGGAGATTCGATGAACTGACGGAAAGCCTGGGGCGAGGAACGGCTTCTTTCACACCCATCTCTTTCAAGAATGGCTCTAAAGTCTCTAGTTCCACGACGACTCCTTCGGTTTTATAGTGCATGGGAATCACCATCTTCGGGTCAATGAGGTTGATGACCTCGGCTACCTGATGTATGTTCAAGGTGCAGACGCCGCCTGCGGGGACAAAGAGTATATGGGATCGTCCCAACTCCTCGATTTGCCTCGATGAGGGCATCTCGTTGAGGTCTCCTAAATGGCACAAGTTGATGCCCTCAACTTGAATCATATAAACGGTGTTAGCCTCTCGCTGTTTATCGGGGTCGCTACGAGGCGTATTTATGCCCTTGATGTGTATGTTGGATCTTTCATAATCACCGGCTCCCTTAATCACCAGGGGAGCGCCTCTCAAGGCACTCCAACTATCGTGATGAGGATGGCGGTGGCTTACGGTAGCGATAGTGGCGATAGGGTCTCCCAGAGGGAAGCCTAAAGATTCGGAAAAAGGATCGGTAATGATCGTGGTGTCGCCGCTACGAATTTGAAAACATGAGTGGCCTCTCCAGATAATCTCCATGATCCACCAGCGGTCAAAAACTTCTCAGGTCACGGGAGTATAACAGGGCGGATAGCGAAGGTCAACACCCTTGACAGCCCAAGAGAGAGAGAGATTAAATTCAGATAAGTGTTTGCCAATTAAACCGAACGATACCTGGTTCCACAACAGGTTAGCATGATATGTTGACTGAGCGAAGAGAAGCTATTCTCAAAGCCCTGGTAGGGGAGTATATATATTCAGCTGCGCCTGTGGCCTCGGAGACCATCGTCCGTAAGCACGGCCTAAGTATAAGTGCCGCCACGGTTCGCAACGAGATGGCCAATCTGGAAGATGAGGGTTACATAACCCGTCCTCATACCTCAGCTGGCGCGGTGCCGGTGGATAAAGGGTATCGTTTCTATGTCAAAAGCATTCCCACTCCTACTTACCTTCCTCCAGAGATACAAGAGGCTGCTACTAAGGAGATGAACAAGGCAAGGAAGGATTTGGAGAGTTGGATTAGTGCGGCTACCGTTCTCCTGGCCAAAATGGTGCAGAACCTTGGCGTTACCTCATACCCTAAGGCGCCGGAGACCAGACTCCGGCATGTAGAGCTGGTCTATTTACAAGAGGTTCTGGCCATGCTGATTCTTGTCCTCCAGGGGGCCAGAGTTGACAAACAGTTGCTTCCCCTTAGGGAACCCGTAAGCCCTGAGGAGATGGCCCAGGCTGGCAATAAGCTTAATACATGCCTGGCGGGCCTAAGTCACCGGGAAATCGAGGCCAAGCGCCTGGAGCTCTCTCCCTTCGAAGAAGAGGTGTTAGAGGCTGCTCTGAGGATCATGGAAGAAGAGGACCAGAATTTATATCAAGGCCACTTCGTTGATGGCCTGCGTCATCTTTTCAGCCAGCCAGAATTTGCCGGTAGCGAGAAGGCTCAAGAAGTGGTAAACATGCTGGAGGAGCGACGTTTTATTCAGGCTATACTGAACCAAACAGCGCCGGGTAGTGTCGTTCAGGTTATCATCGGGGAAGAGAATCAGGTTGACGTACTGCATGGTTTTAGCGTGGTGTTATGCCAATATGGAATACCAGGTGAAACCGCCGGATTGGTGGCTGTCCTGGGTCCAACGCGCATGGAGTATCGCCGTACTATCTCCTCTGTACAATTCGTCTCATCGCTTATGACTGGCTTCATCGAAGATATCCAACGGAAGCCCCTTTATTAGATAGCTCTGGTGACCACCTGGCCTTGTCTTTGCTTTGCCTAGAAGCCTATAATCAAGAGAACAACACAAAATTGGGATAGATTATGACTACAAAGAAAAGAGATTATTACGAGGTACTGGGTATAGCTCTTACTGCCTCGGAGGAGGAGATAAAGAAGGCCTTTCGAAAGCTAGCCCTGGAATATCACCCGGATAGAAACAAGGGGCCAAGAGCCGAAGAGAAGTTCAAGGAGATTAACGAAGCCTACCAGATTCTTAGCAACCCTGAGAAGCGAGCTCGATATGACCGCTTTGGTCATGCAGGTGTGGCCAGGGACGGAGATTTCGGTCGAGGCTTTGAAGGGTTCGATACCTTCGGCGGGTTTGGGGATATCTTCGACTCCTTCTTCGGCGGTTTCGCTGGCAGCACTCGAAGCAGGACGGCTCCCCGTGCCGGAGCAGACATCCACTTTGCTTTGGGCATCTCCTTTGAGGAGGCTGTCTTTGGCACCGAGAAGGAGCTGGGGATTGAGCGTACCGAAGCCTGTTCATTGTGCAGAGGCAACAGAAGTCAACCTGGGAGCCAGCCATCCTCTTGTACCAACTGTAGGGGAACAGGGCAGGTGAGACGAGCACACCAGAGCATCTTTGGCCAATTTGTCCAGGTTAGCACCTGTGGCACCTGCCGAGGCGAGGGTAGGGTAATAACGCAGGCGTGTTCTCAATGTCATGGCAGCGGGAGAGAGGTTAGGAAGAGAAAGCTGGTAGTGACTATACCAGCCGGGGTAGAGAACGATTCCCAGATTCGGCTGACTAGCGAGGGGGAGCCAGGGATTAATGGAGGCTCGCCAGGCAATCTTTACGTCTCCCTTCAGGTGAAGCCCCATCCGTTGTTTCGCCGAGATGGAAATAATATTCTCTACAAACTACCCATTAACTTTGCCCAGGCTGCTCTGGGAGATGTTGTTCAGGTACCAACTCTGGAGGGTGTAGCAGAATTGAGTATTCCGATTGGAGTGCAATCTGGGAACGTCTTGTCTCTGAAAGGGAAGGGAGTGCCTTACATAAATAGTCGACGCCGGGGCGACCAGCTTGTAGAAATAGTGGTAGTTACGCCGCAGACTATCAGTCAGGATCAGAAGAGACTCTTTCAAGAACTGGCCAAGACCCTGGATCAACCAGACAAGACCTCCAGTAGTGACAAGAGTTGGTTCAATAAGATAAAGGACGCCACTTTTGGTGGGGAATCTTAGGCTCCAGCGATCAGGCGAGGCGAGAAACCTAGACCTTTGGACCAGGACAAGCAGCCTCACTGAGATATGAAACGACTAGGAAATGGGCGGCTATATATAGTAGCCGCCCATTTCCATTAGGTTAATGGAGAATCAGGCTTTGAAATGGCTGGAACTTAGCATTCAGGCTCCTCCAGAATACGTGGAGCCCTTGTCCCAGATATTCCATAGATACGGGCAGGGTGGCGTTGCTATAGAGGAGACCGGAGGGTTTAACCTGGAGGAGGACGAAGGATTCCAGATACCAGGGCAGATTACTCTGAGGACTTACCTACCTTTGAACCCGGCAGCTAAAGAAAAAATCAATCGCATTGAACTGGGCGTCAGGCTGGTCTCCCTGGTGTGTGAGTTGCCAGCTCTTGAGCAACGGGTGATAGAGGAAGAGGATTGGGCGAACAGTTGGAAGAAGCACATTCAAATAATTCATATTGGCAGGGGGATGGTTCTTCAGCCCACCTGGTTAGAGTACCACCCACAAGAAGGCGAAGTGGTGATACACCTAGACCCCGGTATGGCTTTCGGGACGGGGCATCATCCCACAACTCGTATGTGTCTTGTAGAGATGGAGGAGCTCCTGAAGCCAGGAATGAGGGTTCTAGACGTGGGCACCGGCTCGGGCATCCTTTCGATAGCAGCAGCAAAACTGGGCGCTGAGAGGGTTGTGGCGCTGGATATAGACCCTACTTCGGTAAAGGTTGCTCTCGATAACGTTAAAAGGAATGGAGTGCATAGAGTCGTGGAGGTTCTCCAAGGAAGCCTTCCTCATCCCGATGTGAAGGCGGGCACCTTCGACCTGGCCGTGGCTAACATATCTTCAAAGGTCATCCTTCAGATGGCAGATAGCCTAAAAAGCGCTCTCAGACCCGCTGGTTTGTTGATAGCGTCAGGTTTCATTCTCGAAAAAGAGAAGAGCCTTCAAGAAAGGCTTGTTGAAACCGGCTTCAAAGGCTTCAAGATAATCTATGATGACGATTGGGTTACTATCGTAGCCTCCTTACGCAATAAGATTAGCTGACCCTCTTTGTATATGCACCGTTTCTTTATTCCCCCCGACGCCCTTGATGGCCACCAAGTTACTCTAACAAAAGGAATCGCCTATCAGATTAAGCGAGTTTTAAGGCTCGAGGCCGGCGAGTACATAACGGCTCTGGACAACAGCGGATGGGAATATTCGGTAAAACTGGAGAGGGTTGACGATGACTTGGTAGAAGGTCTCGTGGAGGCCAAGGCATACAGCCTGACCGAACCTAAAAGCTTCCTTACTCTGTATCAGGGCATACTCAAGGCTAACAAGTTTGAATGGCTATTGCAGAAGGGCACAGAGTTGGGAATCTCTAGGTTTGTACCTCTCTCCTGCCAACGCTCAGTGCCCAAGATCGATGCCGAATGGCCCACTGCCAAGTACCCTCGTTGGCAAAAGATAATTTCTGAGGCTGCGGAGCAGTGCCGCAGGGGCCGCCTACCAACTTTGGAGATTCCCCTTCCCTTTTTCCAGGGCTGCGATACAGCTCACGGCCTGTCTCTTATTCTGTGGGAAGATGAGAGAGAGACCTCCTTGAAAATGGCACTCCAGGACTGGCAGAAGGGGAAGAAGATGGAGGGAGGCCGTATCAGTCTATTTGTTGGTCCAGAGGGCGGTTTCACTCAGGAAGAGGTGGAGTATGCCTTCTCAAAAGGCATACTCCCTGTTAGCCTGGGGAGGCGGATATTGAGGGCGGAATCCGCTGGATTGATAGCATCGGCGGCTATCCTCTACGAGTTGGGTGATCTGGGAGATGTTTCCTGAAGCAATATAACGGTTGACTCAAGGCTAGGCGTAAGGCGCAACTAAAGACCCCTGTCTGCCTCTTCGACTGAAGCAAGCAAGACAAGTGCAAGAACTATTCAATGTGAGATGTGCTAGACCATGAATAACACCACCGTCGTTATCAAATTTGTTCGCTATGCGGTCAAAGTCACCTGTTAAACTAGTGTGGTAACGCCCATAGAGCGCATTCGCTATGAAGTCGGCGAATTGTAACATACGGGTATCTTTCGCTGGGGCAAAAAAGGGGATGTCGGTTATGTTGTGGAGTTGTCTCCATCGAGTCCCGGACTGCTGCAACTTGTTGGCAAGCAGCGCTAGGGTCTTCTGAAAACCTGAACTAGCTAGAACAATTATGCCTCGTTGCTCTTCACCACCACTGGAAGTAACAGCGCGATTTGTCCGAGAAAGAAAAAGGTCAAATCTACTAACGACATCCTCGAAAGCCCTCTCATAAGGGTCTTCATGTCTGGCATTGGTATATTGACGCTCAACCGCACACCCGAACAAGATTCCTAGTCGAGCACCAATAATTTGGGCCATTTTGACCTTAATGGCTTGCCGCTGTTCTATTGTCAATTGATTCCATGGAAGCACGGGGATGTAGTTTTGCAGCATGAAAATGAAGAGGAGCTATCTCGTGCGGGAAATACTCCATTTGTATCGCATTCAAATCTTGAGTGAACCAATGAATTTCCCGCTCAAAAGCAGCGATGCCAGCTAGAACAAAGTAGCTGGCATCGGCCCCGTGGGTACCCGACTCATCAAGATATAAGACGTACAAACCTTAAAACCAGAGGACGTATTATAAGCAGTCAGCAAAAGCCTTACGGCCTTCATCGGGCACAGCCTGCTGCCCTACCGACTAGACCTAAGTCTAGTATGTTCTAGGTATATTGTCAAGACCCCCTAGAACCCGTTTTCCAGACCCTCATGACAAAACAGCGCTGGAGAAAGCCGACTCCAGCAGAGTTGAGAAGGGCTGGAGGAGAAGCGGCGTGGCAAAGGCATTCTATCGCCTCGCTCTAATCCCTGCCCATTCGGTTCTCGGCGCTCGTCCCATCAGCTCGGCCGCGGCCTGCTTGGGATCCAGGCCCTTGAAGAGCACCTTGTGTGTCGTCTCGGTGATAGGCATTTCCACTCCTAGCTCCTGGGCCATCTTCATAGTGGCAATAGTGGTATCTATGCCCTCGACCACGTTTTTCATGGAGGAGCGAATCTCGTCAAGGGATCTTCCCTGGGCCAACTGGTTTCCCACGTTGCGATTGCGGCTCAAGGGGCTGGAGCAGGTAGCCACCAGGTCTCCCAGACCGGCCAGCCCTGCGAAGGTCAGGGGATTCGCCCCTGCCGCCACGCCCAATCGGGTTATCTCCACCAGACCTCTGGTGATAAAGGCTGCCTTTGCATTGTCGCCGTAGCCCAGGCCGTCGCAGATGCCGGCTCCCAGGGCGATAATGTTCTTTAAGGCTCCAGCTAGCTCCACGCCAATTACATCATCGTTGGTGTAAACCCGGAACTTGGGGGACATGAGTAGGCTTTGCGCATCTTTGGCTATCTCCTTCCTCCTGGAGGCAACCACTGTGGACGAGGGCTTGCCTTGAGCGATCTCCCTGGAAAGGTTGGGACCTGAAAGGACACAGATATTGGAAACGAGCCTTGAAGGAATCTCCTCCTCCAGCACTTGACTCATGCGTTTTCCTGAAACCCCCTCCAAGCCTTTAGTGGCACTCATGATAATGGAGGAGTCCCTGAAGAATTCTTTTACCGTTTTCACGTTATCTCTAAGGCTTCGGGAAGGGACAGCAAATATCACCATATCGCTGTTCTGGAAAGCATGCTCTTTATCTGCTGTTACCCTCAGACCCGGAGGAAAGGGAAACCCGGGAAGAAACCGGAGATTCTCTCGATCTCTTTCCAGATGCACAGCCTCCATCTCTGTACGAGCCCACAGAAATACTTGGACCCCCTGGCGTGCCAGGAGAATTCCTAGAGTAGTACCCCAGCTAGCAGTGCCTACTATGCCGACCTCGCCCAAAGAGAGCCTCGCTGTACTTCAACTTACACAGTGGGTTGTTTCTGTTCTGAGCCTCGTCCTATCTTGCGTTCCTGGCCTCTAATTATCCTTACAAGGTTGTCGGTGTGTCGCCAGAGAATTAGGATGCCTCCTAAAATTCCGTATGCCATATACTCTATCGGGTGAATGCCTATTAGGGAAAGAGCCATCAGAGCTACTAATGCAGCGGCAGTGCCGATCATAGACCCCAGAGAGACATAACGAGATAGTATGATTGTCACAACTCCAAGTGAGGCGGCCAAAATGCCAAGAAAGGGAGCCATGATAAAAAGAGCTCCCAGACCTGGTGCAGTGCCCCGCCCTCCTCTAAAACCTATGAATACTGGCCAGCAATGACCTACCAAGGTAGCCAAAGCAGCAGCGACTTCAGTGCCGGGCGCTTCGGACAGAAAACGTGCTATCAGCACCGATGCGGCTCCTTTGGCCATGTCCAGCATGAGGACTGCGATGCCTGCCTTGACCCCTACGGTGCGAAGCACGTTGGTGCTACCTGTCTTACCGCTACCGAATTCTCTAACGTCAACGCCTTTGACAAGCTTGCCTATTAAAAGGCCGAAGGGTATGGCCCCAAGAGTATAACCTATAGCTACAGCTATGAAATAGTCTATCATTCTTCGCCTCGGCCCTTGAACAGCAGCTTGAGGTGAGTCCCATGAAAGCCAAAGGCCTTTCTCAGGCTGTTCTCCAGGTAACGTTGATAGGAGAAGTGAATCAAACGAGGGTCGTTTACATAAAAGGCAAAGGTAGGCGGCCCCTTAGCTATTTGTTTGACTCTGTATATCTTCATGTGACGTCTCCCTGACGCGGGAGGGAGATGCTGACTTATGGCGCCCATCATTACCTTAGAAAGCTCCTGGGCGGGAATCTCCCTGTTCCACTGACTATGGACAGTCACGGCAGTATTTAGGAGATCTTCTATCCCCTCACGACGCAGGGCTGAGACCATACAAACCGGAACGTAGGAGAGGAACTTGAACCGTCGGCCTATCTCCTGAAGGACGGCCTCATTGCTTAGACCAAACTCCTGGGCCAGGTCCCACTTGTTAACAGTAAGCACAATTCCCTTATAGGCATCCAGCACGTAACCGGCAACATGAGTATCCTGGGCAGTGACCAGCTCTGAAGCGTCGAGAACCAGGAGGATAACGTCGGCTCGGTCAATAGCCCGGAAGGCTCGCAGGACGCTGAATCGCTCTATTCCAGGCTCAATGCGTCCCTTACGCCTAATCCCTGCCGTATCTATGAGGAGCATAGGTTGACCATCATATTCCATTCTGCTGTCCACTGAATCCCGTGTAGTTCCTGGCATTTCGCTAACTATGGCTCTCTCCTCCTTCAAGATGGAGTTGAGGAGCATAGACTTCCCTACATTGGTGCGCCCCACAATGGCGAGCTTCACCACGGCTTCCTGTTCGGCTCCCAAAGTGAGAGGAGGAAAGCGAGCAACAACCTGATATACAAGGTCATCTATGCCAATGCCATGGAAAGCGCTTATGGGAACCGGGTCCCCAAGTCCTAGCTCGTAGAACTCTAGGGCGGCCTGTTCCCGTTTCAAGTTGTCTGCCTTATTCGCCGCCAGAACTATCGGTTTGCCAGTGCGTCTTAGACCGTCAGCTATCTCTCTGTCGGTGGCGGTGATGCCCTGGGAGGAGTCCACGACAAAGACAATGACGTCAGCTTCGTCAATGGCGATCTCCACCTGGGATTTGATCTTCTGCCATAGAGCGCTCTCAGGCATAGGCTGAAGGCCCCCCGTATCTACCAGAATAAAGGGTCTATCAGTCCGGGAAGTGATGGACATGATCCGATCTCTAGTCGTTCCTGGAACCTCCGATGTGATAGCCAAGCGCTCACCTACTAGACGGTTGAACAGGGTGGATTTTCCCACGTTAGGCCGTCCTACTATTGCCACCAGAGGCTTGGTAGATGTGACAGTCATTGTCGCCAAATCTTAACCCTCTACTCCTCTAGAATCTCTCTAAGTATGGCCTTTTGCATATGCAGACGATTCTCTGCCTGATCGAAGACGACAGAGCGTGGATGCTCCAACAGGCCCTCTGATATCTCCTGGCCCGGGTGAGCAGGAAGAGGATGCATAAAGATGGCGTCCTCTTTCGCCAAAGAGAGGAGGGCTTCGTTAACCTGATATGGGGAAAAGACCTCTACGCGGCGCCTGGCCTCTTCTTCCTGGCCCATGCTTATCCAAACGTCGGTGTAAATGACATCGGCTCCCCTGGCGGCCTCTTGAGGCGATTCAACCCATTTGATCCAGGTATCCTGTCGTAGAGATCGACGCCTGGCCTTCTCCCATGCGCTCTTGGGGATTTCGTGGCCCTTGGGTGATGCGATGATGAAGTTAGCGCCTACAGAGACAGACGCCAGTGCTAAGCTGGTAGCTACATTGTTTCCGTCGCCAATATAAGCTATGGTCATACCCTGGAGAGCACCCCTCTTCTCATAAATTGTAAGGAGGTCAGCCAGAGCCTGGCACGGGTGCTCCTCGTCAGATAGGGCATTGATAACTGGTATGGAGGCATACTTGGCCAAGGTCTCAAGAGTTCTCTGGGCAAACGTCCTTACTATCACGGCAGAAGCATACCTGGATAGAATTCGAGCTACATCGGCGACAGGTTCTCGGCTTCCCATGCCCACCTCTTCTCGTCTCAGGTAGATACAGTGCCCTCCTAGTTGGGATATAGCGACCTCAAAGCTGACCTTGGTTCTCAGGGAGGGCTTTTCAAATATCATGACCACGCTCTTACCACGAAGAACGGGAAGATGTGGCCTCCTCTTCATCTGTAAAGCCTTATTTATGAGCCCTGACACCTCTGCAGAGGTCAAGTCGCCTATAGAAAGCAGATGTTTCCTCTTCATGCTTCGTACCATGGCGATAGTATAGCAAAATGCACCCATAGATAATAAGTTGTGCTCGTCCAGTAGATTGGTGGCACTTTTCCCCCATTCACGACCTTTACTCTAGGACCTATTCCAAAATGCCTCACCCCCTGTGTCCCCCTCTCCCTTAGTAGGGAGAGGGGGATGGAAATAAATCTGGGGGATACCCCCAGACCCCCACCAGAAGGGGCTTCGTTCCCTCTGGACCCCCCAGACGAGAATTTCGGAATAGCTTCTATTGACTTCTTTGGTAGCAAACAGAGTCCATCTCTGCCGAATCCCTGTCGTGACCCGCAATTATCACGGACCTGACAAATAGCATCGATGGCAATTGAATTGCCTCAAGGGTATCAGGCCCGGAAGACCAGCAGTATGAATGCGGCCATAGACAGCCAGAGGAGAATGTCTATTATCAGAGGAACGTCGGTAAGAAGGATATCCTCAGGATTCTCTCCCATGTTCTTCTTGTGTACAAGATACAGATAGCGAAAGAGGCCATAGACTACGAAAGGTATAGTAAGCATCATGGCATAGTTAGATGGAAGATTATCGGCTGTAAAGGTGTAAAGGATATAGGCCACCAAAGTGGCGGGAGCCACCACAGAGATTAGCTGGTCCAAGAAGCGGGGGGTATATTCATCCAGAGTATCTCGCTGTGAGCCGGGGTTATCACCGGCCATGGCCAACTCGTTGCGCCGTTTGCCCAGAGCTATCAACAAGGCTCCAAGCCCGGTGCATATATAAAGCCAGGGTGATATAGGAACCTGGATGACGACAGCACCGGCCACGGCCCGCAGGACAAAACCGGCACTGATAGTGAGGACATCGAGGATAATCATTCTCTTGAGGGCCAGATTATATATGACCATTATGGTCAGATATATAACAGACACTATTCCAAACAAAGGCTCCAAGAGGAAAGCGAAGGTGAGAGCAGCCAATATGAGGGCAAGGGCGGTGCCCCAGGCCACAGGTAGGGAAAGTCGGCCCGAAGCCAGGGGTCGAAGCCGCTTTTTGGGATGCTGGCGGTCCCTCTCTATGTCGAAGATGTCATTTACTATGTACGTGGCACCGCTTAAAAGGGAGAAAAGCAGAAAGGCCAGCGTTGCTTTGCCGAACAGGGTGCCTACAGCATTCAGGTCCTGAGGATCCCATCGCTGATTGATGGTGAAGAAGAAGGCGAAGTAGATTATCATGTTCTTTGTCCACTGCCTGGGACGAGTGGCGGCTACCATAGACTTGAGCAGACCCAGAAGGGACATAGAAGGGGTATCCTTTGCGTGCTCCATGCCTGGAATGATAAGGCTTCCCGAGTTATTCAGTCAATGTAAGCCCTTCGAACAATGGGGCCGTTTTGTAGCCATTCTCATAGAGGTTTAGTATGGCTAAGATCCGCCTTGATCGCATACTGGTAGAAAGGGGCCTGGCTGCAAGCCGAGAGAAGGCCCAGGCCTTGATTATGGCCGGCCACGTCGTGGTGAGCGACCGGCCTGCCGTTAAGCCTGGCCATCCTGTGGATAAGGATGCCCCCATTATCGTTAAAGGGAATCCTCCGTACGTCAGCAGAGGGGGCATCAAGCTGGCCCACGCCCTGGCTCAGTTCCGAATAGACGTGTCCGGCAAGATAGCCTTGGACGTGGGAGCCTCTACCGGTGGCTTTACCGATTGCCTTCTGAAACATGGCGCTGCAAAAGTATATGCCGTGGACGTGGGATACGGACAACTGGATCAGCGCCTGCGGTCCGACCCCAGGGTGGTGGTGATGGAACGGGTCAACGCTCACTATTCCTTTTCCCTTCCAGAGAAGGCGGACCTGGCCACGGTGGATGTCTCCTTCATCTCTTTGACCAAGGTTCTGCCCTCAGTAACGGAACACTTGCGACCCGGTGGATACGTAGTGGCACTTCTCAAGCCCCAGTTCGAGGCGGAGCGCAGGGAGGTAGGAAAAGGAGGGGTGATTAAGGACACGGCAATTCACGCCCGAGTCCTGGGCAGAGCTATATTGTGGGTCATTGAGCATAGGATTCGGCTCAGGGGCTTGATCCCCTCGCCTATACTGGGAGACAAGGGCAATCGAGAGTTCTTCTTGCTTCTGGAGCCTCTGCCGACAAACGATTGATCATCCTAATCTAGCAGGCTGATGAAAAATGGGGAGTGCCCCGATAGAATCGGGATACAAGATACTCATCCTTCTGGTCAGGAAGGGGTTTAAGGGGATGGTCGAAAGGGGGTTTCAGCACCCTGCTATAAGC
>JACQTT010000058.1 GCA_016210665.1 Chloroflexota bacterium
CATATCAGCCATGAGTCTGAGGGCGTTTCCCGCCACCAGGGCTTTAGGCTTTCCCCACACATACCAAAGGGTAGGGCGATGACGGCGCTCTTCATCCTCATCCTGGATGTCGTCGTGGATGAGGGAGAAGTTGTGGATGAATTCCAATGCAACGGCAGCAGGCAGGGCCTTGCGCCACGTCCCCCCTACAGCCTCACAGGCAAATATACACAGGTTAGGACGCAGAGCCTTGCCCTCGGTACCTCCGGTGGGTCTTCCCTGGCTATCCGACCAGCCCATGTGATAGCGAAGCATGTCGTAGAGGTCCAAACCTCCGTTAGAGATGCCCCTTGTTAAGGCATCCCTTAGCTCGCTCCTGTATCTGGTGAAGAAACTGGGAGGCGCAGCAACGGCCAAATAGCTATTAACCACAGTTAGTAGTCCACCTTTTGCATGATATTCGATAGGGACTACATAGTATTACTATGTAAAATGCTAGCACCCGTCTAGATTCATGTCAAGGTTTTGTACTCTCCCTTATTTTCCATGGGGTCACATTGACACAAGCCAGTCCAGACAAATATATTCTAAGCAAAAGTTCTAGCTCAAGTGGTAGGGCTCATAATCAGGAGCTGACGAGTGACTGCCGTCGAAGGGCAAACCCACATCAGGCGCATATATCCTCTAGACCCCAGGGAGTTGAGAGAGGAGCAGATGGCGGTAGCCTTTGCTATGACCTCTCGCCGTCCAGAGCCCTTTGACCAGATTGCCCGGGAGGTAACCGAGGAGAAGGCGGCCGACTTCCATGAACGTTGGGTGCTGAATTATGGACACTCATCGGTGGCCGAGCACGCTATCCTTCACATGGCCGTGGAGAACATATCCCGCTTGGCCTGCGACGACCTGGAGGACAATCGCCTGGCCTCCTACACAGAGCAATCCACTCGCTATCAGGTCCTAGAGCCAGGCCATTATTATACGCCTCCAGAGCTAGAGGGCCATCCCATTAAATCAATCTTTGTTTCGGCCTGTGATCACCTGTTTCAGACGTATACTCACATGGTAGCCGAGCTGAGGACTTATCTTCCCAAGGAGATGCCCCGAAAGGACAAGGAGAGGGACTCGGCCTATAACCTTCGTATCAGGCGAACCGCCGTAGATAGCTGTCGCTTCGTGCTGCCGGCATCTACCTTGACCAATGTAGGGGTCACCATTAACGCCCGGAGTTTGGAACACGCTATAAGGAAGTTCCTCTCATCGGACCTGCAAGAGGAGCGGGAGATAGGGCAAGAGCTAAAAGAGAGGGGTCAGCAGATAACCCCTACCCTTATCAAATACGCCGACTTCAATGCATACCTGGCCTCGACCAGGAAGGCACAGAAACACGAGGTGCAGAACTGGAGAGGCTCGGAGAAAGGCCAGAGAAGTAACAATGAGATCAGGCTCGTGCACTGGGATTCCCAGGCAGAAGAGAAGCTGGCCGCAGCCTTTCTATATCGCTTTTCCGATATACCCTATACAGGGATATGGAGCCGGGTGTGCCAGATGGACAGAGGAGAGAGGGAGAGATTGATAGACCAGATGTTGCATCGTCTGGGACCTCACGATACACCCGTGCGGGAGATGGAAACTGTGGACTATACCTTCGATATGGTCATGGATTACGGAGCGTATAGGGAGTTTAAACGCCATCGAATGCAGACCTATATAGCACAGCCATTGACGGTGGAAATGGGTTATGTAATTCCACCGTTGATTGAGCGTGCCGGCCTTAAGGGACAATTTGAGCATGCCATGAGAACAGTGGAAGCGGCTTTTCACCGTGTGGCGGAGAAGTTTCCTCGGCAAAGGGAGTACCTGGTAACCCATGCCCACAGGCGTCGCGTACTTTCCAAGATGAACCTACGGGAGTGCTATCATCTTTTCAAGCTGCGGACTCAGCCAACGGCACACTTCACTCTCCAGGAGATGGCACGCCGCAGCTTGGCTCTGGTTGAAGAGAAGCACCCTCTTCTGTTCCGATATCTCCAGCTAAGGTCGGAATCTGGTAATCAAGATGTCTCTGGCTCATCCTAGTCTTGAGTAATTTTAGTGTGTCTGCTAATGTCCTGAGTCAGAAGTTTGTTGCATAATGCGAGGCTTTGATTGTCATGCTGAATCCTTCGTCACTCAGGATAAACTCCGTGAAGCATCTGGAGGAGAGGATCCTCACCACCAGATGCTTCGCTGGCGCTCAGAATGACATTTTGCAAACGGATTCCTGATTCACCCCACTAGCATCCTGAATCCGTGGGTTTACATAGTCATTTCTCGTAGGGACAATTGGTGCAGTGCCTGAAAGATTCCATCGGCCACGCAAGACTCCACAAACGAAGTCATCTATGCCTTCTTCATCCGAGGCAACAGTGGAGGAGCTCCTGCCCTTCCATCCCTCCTGGGTACTTATAGCCATTTTCGCCGTCCTTATCGCTCTCGGCACACTAATCCTGTCCTTACCCTTTGCTGTTGCCGACTCCAACAAGGTCTCCCTTGTAGATGCATTCTTCACCGCTACCTCCGCTGCCACTGGCACTGGCCTCGTGGTACAGGATACGGCGCAGTTCTGGAGCCAGAGAGGACACGCGGTGCTCCTGTTGCTTTTTCAGCTAGGTGGCTTGGCATCCCTCATCGGATCTACCTTCTTCTTACTGCTTATCGCACGGTCTGTGAAGGAGGAGGAGCGGTTCCTCTTCAGGGAGATAATGGGAGTGCAGAGTGTCCGTGGACTGATACTGTTGATTCTGGGTATCACCCTTTACGCAGCTATAATAGAGACAGCGGGTACCTTGTTGATAGGCTCTCGACTATTGGCCTCCTATCCGCAAGATAAGGCGTGGTGGCTGGCGGTTTTTCATACCGCATCAGCCTTTAACAACGCCGGCTTCGACTCCATGGGCCTTGGTAACCCGCTACCAGACCCGGTGGTACAGCTTACATTAGCAGGTTTGAGCATACTGGGGGCAATTAGCTTTATCGTCATTGTAGATATGGTAAAAGGCGTCTTCGCACGGCGGCTCTCCTTGGATACCAAGCTGGTGCTTATTGCCACGGTATTGCTTCTGGGAGGTGGTTTTGGCGCCATTTTGTTAACAGAATGGAACTCTCCCGGAACATTGGGGAACCTACCCCCAGACCAGAAGCTCTTATCGGCCTTCCTCCACTCTGCGACTGCACGAACTGCTGGGCTCGCAACGGCTAACCTTTCAGCCTTCGCCTATCCAACTCTTCTTGTCTTAATGGCCCTCATGTTCATCGGGGGGGCCTCGGGGTCCACTGCTGGTGGGATAAAGGTGAATACCTTTGCTCTTTTAGGTGCTGTTACCTGGTCTTTTATTCGGGGTCGGACTAGGATCTCGGTTCTGGGTAGCACAGTCCATGAGGATCAGGTGTATCGAGCGTTGGCTATCGTATTTGTCTCCACGTTGGTGATTTTTGCGGCGATTATCCTCCTGAGCATTACAGAGGGCGCCGACCTGTTAGTTCAACTGTTCGAGGCGATCTCTGCCTTCAGCACCACGGGGTTTTCCATTGGTGACACAGCCAACTCTTCGACCGCCGGGAAGCTGATCATAGCCTTCGTCATGTTCGCTGGTCGTGTTGGCCCCTTGACTGTGGCCTTTGCCCTCAGCTTGCGCAGCAGGCCCAGCCGCCAGACCTACACTCAGGAAGCCATCAACTTAGGCTAGTGCTCTGTTCCAGAAAAAAGGTGTTGCTTCTGTCACCCTGAGGAGCGGAACGACGAAGGGTCTGGGGGGAGGCCCCATCACCAGATTCTTCGTCCCGACCAGTTGGGATTCAGCACCCTGCTAAGTTGTCGGCGGCGTAGGTCCCGGCAATGGGTATGGGGACCTTGCATCAAAAGTCGCTTAGTGAGGGGTTAGCGAGGCAGTTTTGACTAGGTTCTACAATTTCTCATGGCGCCCACTCATAGGCTGCAGTTTGCCTCCAAGCCCTAGCTGAACGGCGAGGATGGTTGCTTGTGCTCTGCTTGAAACGTCCAGCTTACCGACGATGCTTTGGACATATTTTTTGACCGTTACCTCTGCTAGATTCAACTCGTTGCAGATAGCCTTGTTTCCATAGCCCCGGGCCAGCAGCCTGAGCACATCCAACTCTCGGCTGCTGAGACGGCCGATGAGCACCTTATTTACCCCTTCACCCTCTCCCTTAGGCCTGATATGAAGATCCTGTATAGCCCCTCGAAGCAGCCTACTTCGTAATAGTGAGCCGCCTTCTACGACCGCCCGGACTGCGTGGCAAAGCAAGGACAGGGAGGTGTCCTTTGTCAGGAAACCTGAGGCGCCGGAGCAGATAGACTCGACTAAGTGTCCTTCACCATCATGCACCGTCAGCATGATGACGAAGGTAGTAGGATGAGTCTTTTTGATCGCCTTCGTCGCTTCCATGCCACCCACGCCCGGCATGCTGACATCCATAAGAACCACGTCAGGCTCCAATTCGGCAACTTTGCTAATTGCCTCTTCGCCGCTCTTGGCCTCGCCAACCACCTCCATCCCCGGTTCGTTAGAGAGTATCGCTCTAAGCCCCTCAAGGACCACCGGATGATCATCTGCCAGCAACAATCTTATATTAGCTTTCATCATAAACCCCTGCCAAGGATTACCTTGTCGCGGAATATATGTTGGGCCCCTATCTTGTTACTCTGCGTTGAAGGAAATTCAATACTAGCAGGGCGCCGAGTCCCGAGTGGCCGAGACGACCATCCCCAGACCTCTGTCCCCGATTCTATCGGGGCACTCCCCTTTTTCATCAGCCTTTTGGTGGGCCCTGGTCTCGCATCACTCAAGTATCTCTAGCCAAACCTAATACCGTGCCAAAGAGAAGTTGATAGATGTCACTCTTCGCCTCGCTCCCTCAGAATGACAGTTCATCATAATCAAGTTGACCAAGCACTAGCATAAAACAGAGCGGGCTAAGAATTGCTGGGTTTCAGGGTGAAATTAGTGTGGACTCGGTTTTCAAATTTTGCTTGGCCATGCCGGGCATTTTGTCCTCACAGGTAGCTCTGCCTGTCTATGCTGCATCAACCCTATTACACAGGTAAGTGCTCAGAATCTATCATGCTGGCATCCAGTACCTGGAAAGATGAAAATGGCCGTCCTAGATTGTCATTGCGAGCCCCGATGCAATCGGGGCGTGGCAATCTGGGGGCAGGCCCGCCTGCCAAGCCCTGGCGGGCAGGGTTGCAACTCCCCTCTCCCGATTTCGTTGGCTACCGCCTCCTCGCAATGACAAAAGAGACCTTCCAGAGCACCAATTTTCGTAGGAATATACATACCTTGGTATAAGAGAAACCATACCCTGGGGTCTAAAAGTTTCAGGCCGTACCGTCAATAATTCGATGCAGAAGTGATGGGCTGCTATGGCCGGGAGAGGGAGCCCTTCGAACGGACAATAGCTTAAGACACTCAAGCAACTTGAATTGAGAAGGAGGTAGAACATATGGCAGTAGAAAAAAGCATGGCATCTGCTAGCTTGGCAGAGGTCGTAGACAGGATTTTGGACAAAGGCGTGGTGATAGACGCCTGGATTCGGGTGAGTCTTGTGGGCATCGAAATACTGGCAATCGAGACCAGGGCGGTAGTAGCCGGTGTGGACACCTTCCTGAAGTATGCCGAAGCCGTAGGACTCACCGCGGCCGCTGCTTAGACCGTAGCCCTACTTCTCCGGATGGTCCTGGCCCAGATTCTCTCCTTTGGGCTTCCCTCTCTCACCGCCAGGAAACCAAGGATGGTAAAGGTTCGTCACTTTCAGAGTAAGAAGCTGGCTGGCCATCCGGAGAGCCAATTACATAAAACGCGAAACAGGAGAAATAGATGACAATACGAGAAGAGATGCACTCCCTTGTGCAAGATATTATAGGCTCTCACGAGACAAGAGAGGCAGATATTGGAACCCTTCGCCAGGAAGTCAACACTCAGAAACATGAAACACAGGACTGGCTTCGGGAGGTGGACAAAGCCCACGACGCCATGGCCCAGCAGGTGCGAGCCGACCTGGCCAAAGGGCGTAGTGATCTGGCAAAGGATGAGACCCAGCGCAAGGCCAGGGTGAACGAGTGGATGAAGGAGGTGGACAAGACTCACAATACCATGGCTCAGCAGCAGCGAGCCGACCTGACCAAAGGGCGCAGCGATCTGGCACACGAGGAGACCCAGCGAAAGGCCGAGATACACGACTTGATGAAGAGGATATCCACTGACCACGCAGAGGCCCGGGTAGAGTGGCAGGATATGGCCATAACCTTACAGGCGAAGAGGAGCGCCAGCGTTAAGGCACCAAAAGCCAGAGCCGATGGCAAAGGGATTGCCGAACAGCTCGCTTCATTGTCCAATAGCGTTATTGATTACTTGACCAACCATCCTGGTGGCAGTCGGCTTGCCGAGATTGAAGGTGAGTTTAGACTGAAGCGCTTTGAGGCCGCTGGCATAGTCAAACATTTAAGGGATGGAGGCAAAGTGGAGAAGCGGGACCTCCTCTATTTTGCCGTTTAGCAGGGATAATCATGGTAACAGAAGCATTAACAACTCTACTAGAACCTCGGCCGCTTTCCAACTTCCTGGAGACCCCTTACATCAGGGGTATCGTGGACCGCGCCTTGACCTACGTTGCTGCAGGCTTCCCCATCCACTTCCGGGGTGTCTCAGGCACAGGTAAGACGACCTTAGCGATGCATGTAGCTGGCAAGCTGGCCCGTCCGGTGGTAATGATTCATGGCGATGAAGAGTTCTCGACCTCAGACCTGGTAGGTGACGAACATGGCTACCGTATGCGAAAGGTCATCGACAACTACATCCACACCGTTTTGAAGACCGAAGAGGACATGAGCCCAAGATGGATAGATAACCGCCTCACCCTGGCCTGCCGATACGGCTTTACCCTCATTTACGATGAGTTCACTCGCTCACGCCCGGAGGCCAACAATGTCCTCCTTTCGGTACTCCAGGAGAAGATGCTGGACCTTCCCTCCGGCAGGGAGGGGGAAGGATACCTAAGGGTCCACCCAGATTTCAATGCTATCTTCACCAGTAACCCGGAGGAGTACGCCGGCGTCTATCGGAGTCAAGACGCCCTCCGCGACCGGATGATAACCATGGACCTGGATCACTTCGACGAGGAGACAGAGATAGGAATCACCGAGTCCAAATCCGGTATTTCCAGATCAGACGCCGAGAGAATTGTCCGTATAGTCCGAGGCCTAAGAGATTCGGGGGTGTGCGAGTTTGCTCCTACTGTAAGGGGTTGCATCATGGTGGCCAGGGCTATGAAGATTCGAAACGGCTCCATGGCCATAGAAGAAGGGCTATTTCGGGAGCTATGCCAGGATATCCTGGCCTCTGAGTCCTCCAGAGTAGGGGGCAAAACTCGCACCGTGCTCGTGAAGGAGGTGCTGAACGAGCTAGTAGATCGCTATTCCTAGTGTCCTGTACTAGAAGTTCGTTGAATCATGTGCGGGGATTGACAAGGGGCTCTGCCCCTTGTCCGGGGGTCTGGGGGTGTCCCCCAGCCTAAAAAGTCCCCCAAGAGTGGGGGATTTAGGGGGTTGAAAAAGACTTGATAAACGACATCCCCCGGAGCGTTGAAAGCGAGCAACGCAGGAGAACAGGAAATAAGGGCAATTCAGGAGAGGGAGGTGACGTCGCCATTGCTAAACACCTCAAGACATAAATGCAAGGCTTGCCCGAGCTCTTTCACCAGTTTCGGGCGTCTTCAACACCACTGGTCTGCCGAGCATTCTCCTAAGACCAGTGGTGATATCCTGAGGATTTTCCATCGTGTTGTGAAGAAAAAACGTGGTTTCTCCACCGGGCTTTATCCTCGAATCCCGAATGGGGTTAGGCGGCTCTGCGCAAAAACTCGATGGAGACAGATTGCTCGCCCTTCGACTTCGCTCAGGGCAGTCCCGCTCATGGTGAGCTTGTCGAACCATGAGTAGTAGTTATCGAGCCAACTTTTTACGCAGAGGCTGTTAGATACCAGAAAGGGGGCGTTCTATGAAAAGCGTCACTGAGATGAGGGGACTTGGAGACATCAGAACCAGCGTCAGCAGCCATCAGCGATCCACTACCCGCCACAAAGGCACCACATATTTCGAAATCCTGTCTTTGGGGATAGAGCGACTGCGCCTGGATACGGAACTGGCCTGGATCTACAAGCGCCAGGGGCGTATCGAGAAACGCATGGGAGAGATCCGAGGATCCCTGGGAAAGAGGCTTCAAAAGGCACAGCATGACCAGGATGGCGTTCCTCCACGCGCTCCGGGCACAGGAGGCGATGACGAGCGAAAGATTGAGAGCAGACCTCCCATGCCTCAAATGAGAAACTGGAAAAAGATAACAGTGGATTACTAACCAAATTAAGCGCTGCACCTCGTGAAACAATCGTAGAAGAAAAGCCCTGCTGGTACACCCAGATCGTGCTAAGGATAGGGAGAACCTATCTGGACCGAGAAAGAGTGCCCGATGGAAATGCCTAAATTCATGAAAACAAAACCCCTTCCTTCTGTTCAGTTCGCCTTACGTGAACCCGAAGGATGGGAGCAGTGGAACTGGAGGGCATACGGCTGGGCTCCGGAAGGGGATCTGCGATCTCAAGCTGCGGGTCTGGCACGAGTAACCACCCTTGCCCGACGTGTTTTGGCTGCGGAGATAGTTAGAGCTCGACGCGCAAGGCCCAAGGGCTTCTCTTCCCAGAGACGTTTAAGAAAGCCTGGCCAGGGACAATATATACATGGGAGGCCAGTTTAGATGAGTTCAACTTATCTCTATGGAATTATTCAAGGAGACGGCGAGGCACTCATCGGCATACCTGGAGTGGATGGAGTCAGCCCCGTGCGTCTAACGTCGTACGGCGGTATTGGGTGCGTGCTGAGTGACTACCCTGGCGGAGATTTCGCAACCCGGTCCCGAGAAGAGCTCGTGAGACTTCTACTAGCACACCAGCGAGTAGTTGAGCATGTCATGGATGACTACACCGTGCTGCCGGTGAGATTTGGGACATCTGTAAAAGATGTCCACGAGGTTAAAGACATGCTCTCTCAGAACCATTCAATGCTGCTTGATGCCTTAGAAGCCATACATGACAAGAGGGAGTTAGAAGTCGCAGCCACATGGGATACCAATCGTGTGCTCCAAGATATCGGCAGTGAAGAGGAGGTGATCCTCGCCAGGGAAAGGATTACTCGCAAAGGTCAGCCAACCCTGGAGGAGCGGCTTCAGCTTGGACAACTGGTAAAAGGTTACATGGACAGACACAGGAATAGCTACCAGGAGCGCATGGTGGCCTCTCTTAAGCCCCTGTGTGTTGACTATGCTCCTAATGCCCTTGTTTCAGACGAGATGGTCATGAATGTGGCTTTCCTGGTAGAGGGAGCGCACCAGAGTCAGTTCGATGACGCTGTGCGACAGCTAGACAGGCTCTTTGATAACCAGATAACCTTCCGCATTATTGGACCCCTTCCCCCTTATAGCTTCGGCTCAGTGGAGGTAACTCGGATAACATCCGAGGAGCTAGAGAAGGCAAAGCTGTCCCTTCATATGGATGGGGTTATATCAAAGGCCGAGATTAGAAAAGCCTATCGTCGTCTCGCCGCCCAGGAGCACCGCATGTTAAGACGTGGGGATGAGCTAGACAACAGGTGTTTCGAGACCCTAAGGCAGGCCTCGGAGATCCTTGTAAGCTGGTGCCGCGTCCAGGCAGAGACTAACGGGCAGCAAAACTGTCGTGAGCCAGCGCAGCAAGGCTCCAAGAATCTATTTAATGTAGCCATAAAACGAGTTAAAAGCGAGGATGTTGAGGCATCTCGCTTCGGCCAAGTCAAGACGGTGTAAAGCTCTCATGACTTACGCAGGAAAATACCTTTATTGCATCATTCGCGGTCCGGGGGAGCACATTTTTGACGATATCGCCCCAATAGGGAATACCAATAACCCTGTGCATACCATCTCTCACAATGGCTTGGCTGTGGTCGTCAGCGACTCTGCTGACAGGGACTACGAGACCAGCAGAGCCAGAATGTTGGCTCATGAAAGGGTCCAGGAAAGGGTGATGAGGGATTTCCCCCTTCTTCCGGTGCGCTTCGGTACCGTTACCAGGGACTTTGCCTCGGCGATGCCAGACCTTAACCAACTCTTAGAGACGAGGTCCCACGAGTTCGATCACCTCCTGGCGGAGATGGAAGGGAAGGTTGAGTTGGGCCTCAAGGCGTTATGGAGGGATGAGAAGGCGCTATTTGAAGAGATCGTGGCCGAGAATCTGGCGATACGCAGGTTCAGGAATTCAGTGGAGGGGAAGCCACCGCAGGCGATCCATTTCGAGAAGATCCATCTTGGTCAGATGGTCAAAGATGCTCTGGACAGGAAAAGGAGGCTAGAAGCGACTCACCTCCTGGCACCATTGAGATCCCTCGCTCATAGCGTCAAGGAGAACGAGGTAATACTGGATCGGATGGTTTTCAATGTGGCATTCCTGATGGATCAAGCCATGGAAAGGGAGATGGATGAGGCTGTGAAAAGACTGAGCGATGAATGGGAAAACCGGATTGAGCTGAAGTACACAGGTCCCAACCCTCCATGGAACTTCGTGGAGATCGTTGTGAACTGGGGAGCACCGTAAGGGTGGGGCTAATCTTGAACATATTGACTCTGCCGATCCTTGGAGGCCCCAGACTTGTCAGCTGGCTAGCTGACAAGACAACGGGAGAGGCAAGGGACCAGTTCCTGGATGAAAGGCGAGTTCGAGGAGAGCTGTTAAAGCTCCAGCAACTGTATGACGCCGGAGAGATGGAAGAGGAGGAGTACGATAGACATGAGAAGGCTCTGCTGGAGGAGCTTAACGTTATCCGTGAGCTAAAGGCTCAACTAAGAGATCAGGGCTAAATACCTACAGACCTTAGAATAAGACGCTAAAAGGAGGGCAGAAATATGCAGATGAAAGAGCTGATAGATACGGCCAAGTGCCAGTTAGCGGAGATGACAGGGCTGGTGCCAGTGACGGCCTCGGGAGCCTTCAAGGACCAGGATGGGTGGCACATTCGGGTTGATATGCTGGAGATGAGAAGGATTCCAAACTCTACGGATCTGCTCGGAGACTACGAGGTGATCCTTGCCGAAGACGGAACTATGCTGAGATTGGAACGAAAGCACACAAGGCTTCGAGGCGATTCCATAGACGGCAATAACGGGTAGCCTATCCAGAAGGCACCCTATTTATGAATAGCTCCGAAACTGAGTGTAGAAGACAAGGTGGTGCAAGATATGGCGTTGCAATTTGAGAAGAACTCCCTTGGTTCCCTGGCCGAAATAATAGATCGCATTCTCGACAAAGGACTGATCATTAACGCCGACATCAAGGTAAATCTCGTTGGCGTGGAGCTTCTCGACATCAGAATAAGGGCTGCCGTGGCATCCTTTGAAACAGCAGCCAGGTACGGCCTGGAGTTTCCCTCGGGAACCAAGCTACCGAACTGGGCAGGCAATAATGAGGCGTCGTTGTCTTCTCAAGCCGATGTTGAACATGTTACTGCACTGGCGAATTAGACATACCTCGGTTCGTGCGACTCCGTAGGTGAATCAATCGCACACTAGCAAAGTTACGCCCGACCAATACGAGATCTAAGAGGGAGGTAAAGCTATGCCAAAGAGTGAAAAGCAGGAGAAGTCGCAGCCCGACGGCGTCATTAGCGGAAGGCTCAATATCTTGGGACTCGAGATTGACCTGGGGGAGCTATTGGCTTCACCCGAAACCCTGCAGGGTCGGCTAGAGGAGCTGCGGGAAACCCTTGAGTCCGTAAGTGGAAAGGAGGTCTTATCCCATACGGAGTGGAAAGGTGGGGGTATGGGCATCAGCGGGCAATTTCGAACCAGCGGCATCCTGGGTGACAAAGAGTATCACGTGGGAACTATGGGTAAAACAGCGAGACGATCTACCCCGAAGCGAACAGCGGAGCCGCCGGATGTGACTGAACCCCCTATGGATGTGTTCTACGATGAGAATCAGGTAACCATCGTGGCCGATGTGCCAGGGACCAGCCTAGAGGACCTGGAGCTAAGAGTTGAGAAGGGAGTCTTCTTCCTGGCGACCAAGGGGACAGCACTGCGAAGCTACCGCAAAGAGCTTCCCCTAGACGTCAAGGTGGCGCCGGAGAGCTTGAA